>JADGRN010000050.1 GCA_017880825.1 Methylophilaceae bacterium
CGATGGTGGGTTCTCCGTAGCAGAGGCGCTGGTAGTGAGGCTTTATGCACCATTACTAGATCAACTCGATCCTAAATCCATAGCTAAAGATCCTAAAACCTTATTGCAGGAGTATCTACAAGGCCGCAAAGTGGATTTGCCGGAGTATGTTGTGCTGGCCACTGAAGGCGAAGCCCATTGCCAGACTTTTCGTGTCGAATGCTACATTGCCATACTTGGTATCCGCACTCAAGGCGAAGGTTCCAGCCGTCGTGTAGCAGAACAACAAGCCGCTCAGTTGGCATATCAAAAGGTAATAAATGAATAGCACGGTTGATCTGAATGCTGGCGATGAATCTGATAAAAAGTTTCGTTGTGGCACTATTGCGATAGTTGGCCGTCCCAATGTTGGAAAATCGACGTTGCTCAATCATATTCTCGGTCTCAAGCTCAGTATTACCTCGCGCAAAGCGCAGACGACGCGTCATCGCCTGCTCGGTATTCATACCACGACCGATGCGCAGTTTCTGTTTGTTGATACACCAGGTTTTCAGCAGAAACATGTAAATGCACTTAATCGCAGCTTGAATAAAACCGTGACACAGGTGCTGACAGAAGTTGATGTAGTGCTTTTTGTCATTGAGCCTATGCATTTGGGTGAGGCCGACAGGCTGGTGCTTAAAATGCTGCCTAAAAATAAGCCGGTTTTATTGGTGGTTAATAAGGCCGATCTGATGGGCGATAAAGGCAATTTATTGCCTTTAATCCAGGATTTTGATACGGAGTTTCCATTCACCGCCATTGTGCCAGTCAGTGCAAAAAAGAACCTTTATCTCGATGAATTGCTATCGACCATATGCCAGCATCTGCCGGTTCAAAACGCTATATACGGGGAAGATGAATTAACGGATAAGAATGAACGCTTTTTGGCAGCTGAAATGTTACGTGAAAAAGTATTCCGTTTTTTAGGTGATGAAATTCCTTATTCAGTTGCGGTGGAGATTGAGAAGTTTGAACTGGAAGGCAAACTGCGTCGCATTCATGCTGCGATTATCGTAGATAAGGAAAGCCAAAAGCCCATGATTATCGGCAAAGGTGGCGAGAAGCTCAAGCAGATATCCACCGAAGCGCGACAGGATATGGAAAAGCTGTTTGGCGGTAAGGTATGGCTGGAAACCTGGGTCAAAGTCAAAAGTGGTTGGGCGGATGATGAGCGCGCTCTGAAAAGTTTAGGCTACTGAGTTCCGCTATGGATTTACTCGAATACTGCGTTGTCAAGACCTACTGTACTAATGGTACTGTCTTCGGCTCTGCGTCTTGTCTTCGAGCAAATCCCTATCGGAAGAAATAGGTATGGCCGTCAGCAACATCACACGGCAGGAAGCACAGCCAGTTTATGTGCTGCATACCTATCCCTTCAAAGAAACCAGCTTGGTCGTCGAACTATTTACCCACGATTTTGGACGAGTAGCCGCTATGGCTAAAGGCGCGAGGCGCCCGCGCTCAGCCATGCGTGGCATGCTGCAATCTTTCCAGCCATTACTCTCTGCCTGGTCTGGCAAGTCGGAATTGCGCAATTTGCACTCACTGGAGTGGGGTGAGGGTTTACTACTGCTACAGGGTGAAGCATTGATGTGCGGTTTTTATCTGAATGAGTTGTTGTTGCGGCTGTTACCGCGCGAAGATGCGCACGAAACCCTGTTCGACTACTATGGTCAGGCACTACGAACCTTGGCGTTGGGTAAAGATCTCGCCACGACGCTCAGACGCTTTGAGCTCAAACTGTTGCAGGAAATGGGCTATGCCGTGCCGCTGGAGCAAGACGAGCATGAAGCTGCGATCGAAGCCAGCCGTGCTTATTTTTATTTGGCCGAACGCGGAGCCTGCAGCCCAAGTGCACAAGGCGTACCGAAAAACGGGTTACAATTATCAGGTAAAACATTGCTGGATATGGCACGAGACGACTATTCCGACCCGCAAACCCAGCAACAGAGCAAGCAACTGATGCGAACTTTGCTTGCACATTATCTCGACGACAAGCCGCTGCACACCAGACAACTTTTGATAGATTTACAGGGATTATGATCAGGCCATTATGATTAAATTGGGTGTCAATATCGATCACGTGGCTACTATCCGCCAGACGCGTGGCACGCGCTACCCCAGCGTAGTACAGGCTGCCTTGCGTGCGGAACAGTCGGGGGCGGACAGCATCACGCTGCATTTGCGCGAAGACCGTCGCCACATGCAAGATGCCGATGTCTATAGCCTGCGCAGTCTGCTGCAGACGCGCATGAATCTGGAAATGGCAGTGACAGAGGAAATGTTGGGGATCGCACTCGAAGTCTTGCCGCAGGACGTATGTTTGGTACCGGAGCGTCGTGAAGAGCGTACTACCGAAGGTGGGCTGAACGTCATCGGCCATTTTAAAAGCGTTAAAAATGCTTGCGAACATTTGGGGCAAGTGGGTATTCGTGTTTCCTTATTTATTGGCCCGGATATTGAGCAGATAGATGCAGCCAAAGCAGCTGACGCGCCGGTGATTGAATTGCACACCGGTACTTTTGCCGATGCTGAACGTGAGCCAGAGCAAATGTACGAGCTTAACCGTATCAAGGGGGCGGTTGCATATGCCATAAAAATTGGTTTGGCGGTCAATGCCGGTCATGGACTGCATTACCATAACGTCAAGCAGATCGCCGCGATTCCTGGCATTGAAGAACTTAACATCGGTCACGCCATAGTTGCCCATGCGCTATTCGTGGGCTGGGATAATGCCGTGCGTGAAATGAAGGCGCTGATGATAGAGGGTGCCAGCGGGCGTTAATGCGATGATTTACGGCATAGGCACCGATATTGTTGAAGTTTCACGTATCGAACATTCGCTGCAACATTACGGCTTGGCTTTTGCGCAACGCATCCTCAATGAGCGGGAGTGGCTCAGCTTTACCCAATCAAAAACACAGGCACGCTTTCTTGCCAAGCGTTTCGCCGCCAAGGAGGCTTTCGCCAAAGCCCTGGGCACAGGCTTGCGTACCCCGGCCACTTTTCAGAATATCGGTGTTGCCCATGATGACCTTGGCAAGCCAGTGCTTGATCTGGCGCCGGATTTGCAGGCCTTGCTTGACGCAAAGGGTATCACTTATATGCACATCTCGATTAGCGATGAAAAAGCCCTGGCTGTCGCATTTGTCATCCTGGAATGTTAGCCTGCCTCTGTATCGAAACGATCGCTGCGCTGGCTACGTCTTCATTGCCTCGCCGTACTGCTTGTACTGTCTTCGGCGCTTCAACCTTGCCGCCTTGCGCTCCTTCCGATGCAGAACCGGCTGGTCAGTTCCATGATAGAGCATAACGAAGTCGACCTGGAGCGCCGCTTTGGTGGCGTTGCGCGTCTGTATGGCGCGGCTGGTCTGGCGCGTTTCCAGGCGGCACATGTGTGCGTCATCGGCATCGGCGGTGTCGGTTCGTGGGCGGTTGAGGCCCTGGCACGCAATGCGATTGGCCGGATCACGCTGATTGATCTCGACCATATCGCCGAATCCAATGTGAATCGGCAGCTGCATGCCATTGAGAGCGAGTTTGGCAAGGCCAAGGTGACTGCAATGGCCGAACGTATCCGCGCCATCAACCCCACTTGTCAGGTGCATGAGATTGAAGATTTCATCACGGTTGAAAATGTTGACGTCATGCTGAATCGAGGTTTCGACGGTATCGTTGACGCTATTGACGATGCGCGTGCCAAAGCCGCTTTGGCCGCATTTTGTCGTAGCAACAAGCTGCCGCTGGTGATGACGGGTGGGGCCGGTGGCCGCCTCGACCCCACCAGAATCAACTGTGCCGATCTGGCAAACACCGGAGGTGACCGCTTGCTGGCTAAGGTGCGCACTAGCTTGCGTCGCGATTATGGCTTCCCAGGCGGTGCTAAAGCCCAATTCGATATTCCATGCATCTATTCGGACGAAGCAGTCATTAAACCGGAACAGTCCTGCGCTAGCGCAGCCAGTGCACTGGCAGGCCTGAATTGCGCCGGTTATGGCTCATCCGTCTGTGTCACGGCTGCATTCGGCATGGCTGCCGCCGCAACGATGCTGAGCCTGGTGCTTAAAGTTTAGCAGGTAGGCTGGGGTGGAGATTTTGGTAATTTTGTATTACAGTATCCATGGTCGGCAAAAAGGAACAATACGATGAATAAGACACTGCTGAAATTATTAAAGGGTGACGAAAGCAAATACCCCAAGTTTATCGAGGCTAACTATCCTTACATCATCGAAAAATTACTCGAATATTGGGGTACCGCTCAAATGCCCCCCTATCTTGAAGAATTGATGATAAGCAAGCGCGGGGTTAACAGGCAGGGTTTTCCAGCAGAAGTGGCTGCCGAATTATGGGCACTGAACAGTTTTTATGAGGCCTTGTACCCCAATACAGTTAAGGGACTGGGAACCGATGTCTGGCTACTGGATAAGGACATTGCGCGTAAGGACTGGAAAGAACCTTTTTTTCACAAAGCTAAAGACGACAAAAGCTAGTGCCGATCAGGCCTGGTTGCTGTCGCTACACAAGCGGGTCGGCCCATATGGCAAGTCATCCGTGTCTGCCACGGTGGCCCGCGATTTTGCGTATAAGCTATTAATTCGACACACTGTAGTGAGTGTCATCTTGAATTTTCTCATACTCACCCCCAACTCCGTATCACTAATATAGTTTGATACGGGAGCTTAAGCAATGACCACAGACACCATCGATAAACAATCCAGCAGCAAGCAAACTCTGGGCTTTCAGGCCGAAGTAAAACAGCTGCTGCAGTTGATGATTCATTCCTTGTACAGCAACAAGGAGATTTTCCTGCGCGAACTGATTTCTAATGCCAGCGATGCTGCCGACAAGCTGCGCTTCGAGGCGCTGGCCAATGGCGCACTGTATGAGAATGACAGTGAGCTGAAAATCCGCGTTTCTTTTGACAAGGCGGCGCGTACCGTCAGCATCAGCGACAACGGTATCGGTATGAGCCGTGAAGAAGTCATCTCACATATCGGCACCATTGCCAAGTCCGGCACCCGCGAATTTTTCTCTGCACTCACCGGCGACCAGGCCAAAGACGCCAATCTGATTGGCCAGTTTGGCGTGGGCTTTTATTCTGCATTTATCGTGGCTGATAAAGTCACATTGAGTACGCGCAAGGCTGGCAGCACTGAGGCAGTGCGTTGGGAATCGGCAGGCGAGGGCGATTACACGCTGGAGGCCGTCGAAAAGACTGGTCGTGGCACGGAAGTTACCTTGCACCTGCGTGAGGGCGAAGACGAGTTTTTGAATGATTGGAAACTGAAATCGACCATCCGTAAATACTCTGATCACATCACGTTGCCGATTGTGATGAAAAAGTCGGAATGGAAAGATGGCGAGCAAATAGCAACGGATGAAGATGAAACCGTCAATAAGGCTTCGGCGTTGTGGGCACGGCCTAAAAACGACATCAGCGCAGAGGAATACCAGGAGTTTTACAAGCACGTTTCGCATGATTTTGAAGCGCCGCTGGCCTGGAGCCACAACCGCGTGGAAGGCAAGCAGGAATATATTTCCTTGTTGTATATTCCGAGCCGCGCGCCGTTTGACCTTTACGAGCGCGAGCGCAGTCACGGCATCAAGCTGTATGTAAAGCGCGTATTCATCATGGAAGATGCCGAGAAGCTGATGCCGCAATACCTGCGCTTTGTGCGTGGGGTGATTGATACGGCTGATTTGCCATTGAATGTGTCGCGTGAGATTTTGCAGGAAAGCCGCGATATCGACGCGATCAAGGCCGGCTCGGTGAAGAAGGTGCTGGGCTTGCTGGAGGATTTAGCGGAAAACAAATCCGAGGACTACGGCAAATTCTGGAAGGAATTTGGGCGAGTGATGAAAGAAGGCCCGGGCGAAGATTTTGCCAACAAGGACAAGATCGCCGGTTTGTTGCGCTTCGCCAGTACCCATGCGGATGACGAAAACCAGGTGGTTGCATTTAAAGACTACATTGGCCGCATGAAACAAGGACAGGAGAAGATTTACTACATCACGGCCGACAGCTTTGCCGCTGCCAAGCACAGCCCGCATCTGGAGATCTTCCGCAAGAAAGGCATTGAGGTCTTGCTGCTGTCGGATCGCGTTGATGAATGGCTGTTGAGCAGCCTGACCGAATTTGAAGGCAAGAAACTGCAATCGGTGGCCAAGGGTGATCTGGATCTGGGCAAACTGGAAGACGAAGCGGAAAAACAACAGCAGAAGAAAGTTGAAGATGAGTTCAAGGCGTTAACCGAGCGCATCAGGACAACCCTGGGTGACAAGGTGAAAGAGGTGCGCGTCACGCATAGACTGACCGATTCCCCGGCTTGCCTGGTGAGCGGTGAGCACGATCTGTCGGGTAACCTGGAACGCATACTCAAGGCCGCAGGGCAGAACACGCCATCGAGCAAACCTGCGCTGGAGATCAACCCGCAACATGCGCTGGTGAGCAAGCTGAATGCTGAATCCGACGAAGCCAGATTTAACGATTGGGCGCAGTTGCTGTTTGAACAGGCGCTGCTGGCTGAGGGCGGGCAATTGGAAGATCCAGCCAGCTTTGTAAGACGTCTGAATGGTTTGCTCACGCAAAGCACAACTTAGCCCCAGTTACAGACACTGCTAGTGCAGCAGATGCTTGAGTTGCCGCTCGGGCATCTGCCTGACGGCATTCTGGGCTATACTTCACCCTGATGCAGAAAGGCGTTTCAAGCTCTGGGGATTCAAATTCTTTGGTGTAATCAAGTCCGTCCTAATGTTGCCCTGCGCAAAAAGATTCAAATTTTGTTAGATGTCTAAAACCACGAGAGCACACTCTTGGCATTTGTTCGTTATACCCTCATTGGCGGTATCGCCACCGCCGTACATTATGCCGTGCTAGTTGCGCTGGTCGAGGGCTTTGATTTTTCACCGTCGCCATCGGCCATGTTTGGGGCGCTGTGTGGCGCTTTGGTCGCCTATACCGGCAATCGGGAATTTACCTTCGCCAGCAGCGCTCTTCATCATATCGCATTACCCCGCTTCCTGGTCATTGCCGCAATCGGCGCCATACTGAGCGGGGGCATGGTATGGGTCGGAACCGTGATGCTGGCCTGGCACTACCTCATTGCCCAATTGGTGGCTACAATTCTGATTGTGCTTCTCACCTATCAGCTTAATCGCCTATGGACCTTCCGATGACACAGGAAACCCCTGCTTATAACAACGGCGTAACGCCGACCTGCACGCTCAGCGTGATCGTGCCTGCCTACAACGAGGAAGAGGTATTGCCCATATTCCACCAACGCCTTGTTGCAGCGCTTGCCGGCGTACCAGGCAAATGTGAGGTGATCTATGTGGATGACGGCAGCACCGATCGCACCGCGCAATTGCTCGGGGAACTCCATCTGGTCGACCCCCTGGTCGGCGTGGCGTGCTTCACCCGCAATTTCGGCAAAGAGGAAGCCATGAGCGCTGGACTGCGTCTTGCCCGTGGAGAGGCGGCCGTGCTGATTGATGCCGACCTGCAGGATCCGCCGGAGTTGATCCCGGCGATGGTGCAGGCATGGCGTGAGGGTGCTGAAGTGGTGAACATGAAGCGGCGCAGCCGCGGCGGAGAGACCGCTTTTAAAAAGGCCACGGCGCACGCTTTCTACCGCGTCATCAACAAGCTCAGCGAAGTACCGATCCCGGAAGATGTGGGCGATTTTCGCCTGCTCAGTCGACGAGCGGTAGATGCCATGAATCAGCTGCCGGAGCGTGGCCGCTTCATGAAAGGCCTGTTTGCCTGGATCGGTTTCCGCCAGACCACCATCGAATATGACCGCGACGCGCGCGCTGCCGGCGTGAGCAAGTGGCGTTATTGGCGGCTGTGGAATTTCGCTCTGGACGGCATCACCTCATTCTCTACCGCGCCGCTCAAAGTGGCGACTTACGTGGGCATGCTGAGTGCCCTGGGTTCATTCTGCTATGCCTTCTACTTTCTATTTAAGACCCTGACCGTCGGAGATCCGGTGAAAGGCTTTCCTACCCTGATCGTGGTGATATTACTGGTCGGTGGCTTGCAGTTGATGGCCACCGGCGTGCTGGGCGAATACCTTGGACGCATGTACATTGAAAGCAAGCGTCGGCCACTGTACCTGATGTATGACTATCAGGCGCCGTCGATTAATAACGCTGAATCTTCCACAGGTTCACAGGGCTCGAATTGAACATATGTTAAACCGTATTCGTGCTGGCGGCCCTTTGCTATGGGCGCTGGCCGTATTAGTTGCAGGGCGGATCGCCACCCTCGGGCTATACCCGCTGCTGGACACCACCGAAGCGCGCTATGCCGAAATCGCGCGCAAGATGGTCGAGTTGAATGACTGGATCACTCCGTGGTTCGACTACGGCGTGCCATTCTGGGGCAAGCCGCCGCTGTCATTCTGGATGACCGCCGTGAGTTTCAAACTGTTCGGTATCAACGAATTCGCCGCGCGCCTGCCGCATTTCCTAGGGGCACTGCTGGTAGCGTGGCTGGTGTGGGATTGGTCGACCCGGCGTTCGCGCCAGGAAGCCTGGTATAGCGCCGCTTTACTTGCCGGATCAGTGGTATTTTTCATTGCTGCCGGAGCGGTAATGACCGATATGGCCTTGGTGCTTGGCATCACGCTGACGATGCGTGGTTTCTGGTTAGGCCTGCATGGCACAGATGCCGAGCGTGGGCGTGAGCGCTGGCTGGTGTTCCTGGGACTCATCGTTGGCTTATTGGCCAAAGGGCCGCTGGCGCTGGTACTGGCAGGTATACCAATAACGGTCTGGGCAGTACTGACAGGCAATGTTGCCAAGGTGTTGCGCAACCTGCCCTGGCTGCGTGGCGGGCTGCTTACTATTGTGCTGGCAGGACCTTGGTACGTGCTGGCTGAGCAGCATACTCCCGGCTTTCTCAACTATTTCCTGGTCGGAGAACATTGGCATCGCTTTGTGACGTCAGGCTGGAAGGGCGACCTGTATGGCACCGCCCATGCCTTCCC
>JADGRN010000051.1 GCA_017880825.1 Methylophilaceae bacterium
ACGGCATGCAGTGCGAGGTCGTGTTCTACGACGACCGCGCGATTTCGGTCGAGCTACCCAATACGGTGGTGCGCGAGATCCTGTACACGGAACCCGCCGTGCGCGGCGACACCTCGGGCAAGGTTCTCAAACCGGCGAAAATCAACACCGGCTTTTCGGTGCAGGTGCCGCTGTTCTGCGCCACCGGCGACAAGATCGAGATCGACACCCGCACGGGTGAATACAAGCGGCGCGTCTGAACCGGTCACGCAAAGCGAAAAAGGGTGCGCGTGCGCACCCTTTTTTTTGCTCCCGGGCCAGCCCCGATTTGACGCTGGTTCCGGGCTAATACTGCTTTGTTGCGGTGATTATCTGAAAGTTGCCGAAAAAATACGTTGTACGTTCACACGTCCATCCGCCCATATTTTCCAAACAGCTGAGCGGGTCATGGGTATCCCAGAGCGCAAGACCGAGCGGCTCAAACACCTTGAAGTAAGTCCAGCTCAGGGCGCGCAGCACCCACAATTCCGGTCGATGAAATTCTGCAAGAATGAGCTTGCCTCCTGGGGCGAGCATGCGCCCCGCCTCGCTCAGGGCTCGTCCCTTCAAGTGGTGCGGTAATTCATGCAGCAGGAAAAATATCACGTTGGCATCGACAGTTCCATCCGCTTGCTTCATGGAAGTTGCGTTGTCTTCGACATAATCCACTTTCCCTGAAAATTCGCCGAGCTTGCTCTTGGCATGAACAAGTTCGTTGTGAATGATATCCGCGATGAGGACGCGCTCAACACCCGCTTGAACGGCTGCTTTCACGACTCTTGGAATTGCGTTCCCAAATGCACAGGAGGTGATAAGCACTTTCTTGTTTCTCAAATCCGACTGCTTGAGTTCGGAGACAATCTTCGAAACGAGGCGGTGATACTGAAACAGCAATATCGCCGATATGATGAGTTGAAAATCGACCAACTTGATGAGCCTCATGTTCGAATATATCGGATATACGTGCGACTTTTCGCCTTGTGAACTTGGCGATAGTCCGCGCAGAACCAACGCGCCCCTGGTTACCGCAAAGAAGAATAGGCCGGTAGATACCAAGAGAAAAATAAGGACGGAAACCCCGTTCACCATCCACGTATTCATTGCGCTTCCTCAATGTTAGAAAATTCGACGCACAAGGGAGCGTTGCTCCCCCTGTTCAGACCATCATTAAATACCAATGGGCTCTGTCACCTTTAACTGGTTATTTGGAGTTTAGGCTGGGTTGATTGCCAAGCAATTCCGCCATCGGATGCAGCTCCTCGACATGCTGTGAAACCACCTTGATGATGACAATGATGGGGATGCTCAGCAGCATGCCCCATATTCCCCATAGCCAGGTCCAGAATAGCAGCGAGATAAACACTGCTGCTGCATTCATTTGGGCGATTCTGCCTGTCAGCCAGGTAGTCACGAAGATGCCGATAAAAGTGGCAATCACGAGCGATACGCCGCCTACCGACACGGCCATGAGTAAAGAATCGAACTGCAGGAAAGCCGCCATTCCTGTGACAAGTGCCGTGACCAGAGGGCCGAAGTAGGGGATAAGATGCAGCAGGGCGGCGGCGACGGCCCATGCGCCCGCATTTTCCAGACCAAGCCAGCTCAGCGCGCCCCAGGTGATTAAACCTACCAGCGCATTGGTGATCAGCAACATGAACATGTAATTCTGGATGGAATTATTAATGTCATCGAGAATATTGACGGTGATCTTTTTCCTCGATAGCGATGGTCCGGCAAGCCGTACCAGCTTGCGTTTAAAGGTATCACCCGACAGTAAAAGAAAATAGGCCAGAAAAAGTACCATCAGGGCTTGGCCGATAAATGCTAAAACGCCCTTGGAGCCCGCCCACAGAAAATTACTAACCTTGAAGGGGGCAGAGTCAATGACAATGTGCGTGGTGCGCTGGGCCGGCAGGGTGCCTGTCACCGTAGTCGTGGCCTTTTCCATGGTAGTGGCCGCATTTTGCATTTTTTGTATATTACTTAAGGGGTCTTTCTGCATACGCAACAGCTGAGCAGAAAGCTTGTCGGCTGCTTCAGGCAACTGGGTGATGATGGACTGTATCTGGCCGCGCAGGGAGTAAGCGCCAAACAGTATTCCCCATATGACAATTGCCATAACGACGGTAGCCCCCACTGCGCGCGGGATTCTGATTTTCCCCAGCCATTCGACGAGGGGCTTGAGGGTGTAGGATAAGAGTATCCCCAGCAACAGCGAAATTACAAAGCTCTGTGCCCAATTCAATGCATAGATCAGTGCGACGGTGGCGATGATGCGCAGCGCCAGGCCGCGTGCTTCTACTGCCAAGCCTGATGGCGATGGCGGCAGGGTGGCGTCTGATACATCGACGGGAAGTTGGGGATGGTCTGCTGCGGGCTGGGTTTCAGTATTCATGATTGCCTTGCTAAAAAAGCGACAGGGGATTAATCGCGCATGCTGTTGTACCAAGTTACTGATTGGGTCTGTCTGGGTCAATGTTAGAGGCTCAGCCAGAATAACATCCAACCTGAATCTTCAGTCAAAAAAAGCCTTCCCGATATTGTTTAGCCTTAAGACCTGATGCCCGGCTTCTCTTCCTACATGCGGCGATCAGCGACTTTCAGCAGCGGCATTTAAGGCGCCGCATCTGTCTGCTCCGGCGTGGATGACTGCTCCGAAAGCAGGCGCTCGCGCACGAAGCTGATATGTCCGCGCAAACCATAAAAAAGATCGCCGAATGAAGCCGGGATTTTTATCTTGTTGACTGTATTTTCGATATGGTCCAACTGCCGCAGAAGTTCTTCGCGCCTTTCGGTATCCAGCGAAGGATTAAACGCATCGCGTTCCAGCTCCAGTAGCACTTTATACCAGGGGTAAATGCGTGACTGTATGCGCCAGCGGTAAACCGCAGGAACGATCTTGAGCCCAGGAATCACCAGCAGCGCAATCGGTACGATGACCGCCAGGATGCGGCTGACAAGACTGGCAAGCCAAAACGGGAAAGTGCGGTAGAGAAAGCTCTTGCCAGATGCATAGTAGCGGCTGGCATCCGGACTGATGCGGAACTCATGCTCCTGCGGCGCCGGAAACTCGCCGCTCTTTCTGAACAAGCCTGAAGTACCATGCACTTCCCGTGCTGCTTCAAGCAATACATCGGACAGTGCCGGATGCAGACTGTCGCGGGCAATCAGTTCTACCGTTGGGGCGACCAGATAGACGTCTTGTTGCGGGATGTTGTTGCCGAAATCGAGCGCGCCCATAGGCAACAACAGCTTGTTCAGATAGTTGATACGGCGGGCGTAAGCATCGGCTTGGGTGAAATTAAACAGGTGGATACCCGGCGTGTGCATCAACTGGCGCATCAAGTCGGTGGAAGCGGAATCGCCCATGACAAAAAGCGCGTCTATGCGGTTCTCGGTCAAGGCTTTTACTGAATCACCGGTGACCGTATTAACCAATGTTGTGTCGCCTCCGGGCTCAATGCCATTGGCTTTTAACAACGCGAGCGCTATGGCATGCGCACCACTGCCCTCCGGCCCAATGTCGAGCCGCTTGCCCTTGAAATCAGAAAGCAAGTTTTTTGGTTCGCCACTGTAAAACACCATGAGCGGTTGGTAGGAAACGCTGCCGAGAGAGAACAGGTGCTCGGTGTCGATATCCTTGACCACACCCCCTTGCACAAAACCAACATCCACGTTCACTTTAGGATTGGCCAATTTCTTCAGGTTATCGATGGAGCCTTCGGAGGGAAGTATCTTCAGCGTGATGCCCTCCTTTGCCAGAATTTTTTTGTATTTGTCGGCGCTTTTTCTGAAACTGCTGCCATCCGGCCCGCTGGTGATGGTGATAGTGTCTGGTGCTGCGGTATTAAAAAACATGAAAACAGCGATACTCGCCAGCAGGCCGATCAGCAGAGTCACTCCCATGGAGACAATCAGACTGCGGCCGTAGAGCGCATTGAATTTCGCCAGTGTTTTGGCAAGGTAAATTTTGGGAGATATCAAAGCGACCCTCTTGGTGAATCCTGAGAATACAGGCCTTAGATTCTAAACCCGCTGACAGGATTCACCAAGGCGGAGACAATTACACCGGCGCTTAAAGCAGCGCTTGTATTACACACTTTTGATGATGAATCAAATTGGAGATTACCGATAAATCAACTAAAACATGGCTAACATAGCGTAAGGAACACATGGACAACTATACTAAACAGCATGGGAATTCAGTTCGCGACGCAGATTAGCCAGTTAAAATTAAACCTGTTAGCGTAAAGTGTTGCGACACCTATAATTCGCCCAATATAAAGAATCTTACGGACAACCGAAAGAACAGATTTGAATAATCCTGAATGTATCAGCGAGAGCCTCGCGCAGCGCTTTGCCAAAATCAGGCAGCAGACTTTAAATCTGGCCGCGCCGCTTAGTGAGGCTGATATGACGATTCAGGGCGCTGAGTTTGCCAGCCCTGGCAAGTGGCATCTTGCCCATACCACCTGGTTCTTCGAGGAGTTTTTCCTCAATTCCTTTGCCGGCTATGTCAAGAAATCCGAGGCCTATCACTTTTTCTTTAACTCCTATTACGAAACCGTGGGCGCAAGGCAGCAACAAGGCCTGCGCGGATTGATTACACGACCCAGCCTGGCTGAGGTGATGGAGTATCGCCAGGCCATCAATGAAGCGGTTGCGAAAAAATTGGATGATGGCGTATCCGGGGAATTAGAGGCCGTCATTGAGTTGGGGCTGCATCATGAGCAGCAGCATCAGGAGTTGTTTCTAACCGATATCCTGTACAACCTTTCGTTAAACCCATTATTCCCCGCCTATCGGCAGCCCCCTAAAAAACCAATCGTGCAAACTGCCGCTGTGCTATCGACCATGGTCGCATTTGCCGGCGGGTTGGAAAGTATTGGGCATGCGGGCGGCGGGTTTGGATTTGATAACGAATTCCCTCAACATCAGGAATACTTGCAGCCCTACCGATTATCCAGTCATCTGGTGACCAATGCGGATTGGGTGGCATTCATAAATGATGGTGGCTATCGCAACCCTTTGCTGTGGTTGTCTGATGGCTGGAAAACCGTGCAGACTGAGAACTGGCAGATGCCACTTTATTGGGTGGTGCGGGATGGCTACCAAACAATGACCCTGGATGGTTTGCAAGAAATTGACCCCGATGCGCCGGTTACGCATATCAGCTATTTTGAAGCTGACGCCTATGCGCGCTGGGCGGGCAAAAGATTGCCGACCGAGGCGGAGTGGGAAGTGGCTGCCAGACCACAAAAGATTGCGGGCAATTTTGCCAATACTGAGCTGTATCGGCCAATCGCAGCAGATGGCAATGGCCTCGAGCCTTTAAAGCAAATCTATGGTGATGTATGGGAATGGACGGCTAGCCCATATTGCGCCTACCCCGGCTTTAGAACCAGTGCAGGCGCCATTGGCGAATACAATGGCAAGTTCATGAATGGCCAGTACGTGTTGCGCGGAGGTTCCTGTGTCACCCCGCAAGACCACATAAGGCTTACTTACCGAAATTTCTTTTACCCGCACCAGCGTTGGCAGTTCACTGGCCTGCGTCTTGCTGAGGATGCGCGATGAACGCCAACAATGATGCCTACCTGAGACCAGACCAGCACACCTTATTAGCCAGCGATGTCATTGCAGGTCTATCCCAGCCTGCCAAAACGCTACCCTGTAAGTGGTTCTACGATGTTGCCGGGTCGGAATTATTCGAGCAGATTACTGAAACGCCCGAGTATTACCTGACACGCGTTGAAACCCGTCTTTTGCTGGATTTAACATCCAGGCTGGCGGATTACGTCCCGCATCTGACGCTTATCATCGAACCCGGCAGCGGCTCCAGCAATAAAACTCGCATGTTGTTAAGTTCTCAGCCGAATTTGCTTGAATACATGCCGATGGATATTTCAGCAGGTTTTTTATATGCAAGCGCAGTAAAGCTGGAACAAGATTTTCCGCACTTGAAAGTAACCCCCATCGTTTGCGACTTCACCGCCCTGACCGAACCTCTGAGCATTGATAAAACGCACGAGTGCCTGATTTTCTTCCCGGGCTCCACCATTGGCAACTTTGATCCCGAAGAAGCCAGGCACCTGTTAAAGAATATCCGGGCGATGGCCGGCAGACCATGCTGGCTATTGATAGGCGTAGACATGACACAAGACGCCGCCAGGTTATTGGCGGCTTATAACGACAAGGCGGGCATTACGGACAAGTTCAATAAGAATATTCTGGCTAGAATCAATCGCGAACTGGGAGCGAATTTTGATCTGGAAAAATTTCAACATCGGGCGATTTTCAATCGGGATGAGCACAGGATTGAAATGCATCTGGTCAGCACCAAAGCGCAGACTGTAGAACTGGCCGGAAACCAGTTCAAGTTTGAAGCCGGCGAATTTATCCACACCGAGAATTCCTACAAATATCCCAAAGCAAAATTTGAATCGTTATTACATGACGCTGGCTGGCTGATTGACCATGTTTGGGAAGATACCGACGAATCCCATTTCGGGGTTTTCTTGCTCAGGTCTGCTGGTTGAAGGCGCCAGTTATTTGATAACTTCCACACCCTTCCAGAAAGCAACATGGTCCTTGATATTAGCGGCAGCTGGTTTGGGATTGGCGTAATGCCAGGCGGCATTTTGATTCACTTTGCCATCTACGCAAACGTCAAAATATGAGGCCAGCCCTTTCCATGGGCACACCGAGGTGTGATCGCTGTCTTTAAAAAACTCCGTTTTAATCGCGTTGCGCGGGAAATACACATTGCCCTCCACCGTCTCGAATTGCGCGGATTCGGCGATGATCTGGCCATTCCATTTTGCAATAGGCATTAGGAACCTCTGATCAAGTCCCACATGGCCGCGACAGCGGCTTTGCGGGATGGGATGCAAGGAAAGCTTCGAAGTTAATGGCTATTCCCTTAACAAGGAGCCTGACGCCGCAGACCGCCCGCAAAGCCTTGTCCCTTAAGGGTTGCGTCAGGAATGAGCGTTCGCGGCGTTGCACTCCTTGGCTTCGTAGAGTGCCGCCTCGACCCGGTATCGCGTAGCGCAGGTGCGGGAGAGGCGGCCTTGGCGCACTCCCCGCAAACGGCTGGCTTCGCCAGTAACGAGTCCGTGCGCCACCACGACCTGCGTCGTGCGCCTGGCGATCATCTCATTCTTGACAGCAACGCGGTTCATGGCGTACTTGATCAGAGGTTCCTTATTATTCCTGCAATAGAGAAAGTGCTTGATCAAGGTCTTCAATCAGATCGTCCACCTCTTCCAGGCCAACATAAAAACGCACCAGTTGGCCTTTGTGCGGCCAGTTTTGACGGGTTCTTTTCATGTCGTATGGCACCACCAGACTGCAGCTGCCGCCCCAGCTAAATCCGATACGAAACAGATTCAAGGCGTTTATGCATCGGTCTATTTTTTCCTGAGTAATATGAGGCTGGAAAATGATTGAAAACAGACTGGCCGCCCCGGAAAAATCCCGCTGCCAAATGGTATGGCCCGGTGAACCTGGCAGCGCAGGATGCAACACCTGCTTGACTGCAGGATGCGCCTTCAGCCAGCTGGCTATCTTTCTCGCTGACACATCCTGCGCCTGGTACCTCAACCTGTAATGGGGCAGGCTGCGCAGAATGATATTGCAATCCTCGGGGCTGACCCCAAAGCCAAAACGCATATGTGTCGCCAATAAACGCAGATGCAGATTTTTATCCCTGGTTACTACGCTGCCCATCATGATATCACTGCCACCTGACTGATATTTGGTCAGCGCCTGAATCGAAATATCGGCACCCAGCTTGAAAACCGGCAAGGCCAGGCCAGCCGCCCAAGTGGCATCAACCGCCACTAAAACATCGTGCCGATGGGCTAGCTTGCATAAGGCGGGTAGATCGGCGACTTCCATGGAGACTGAGCCGGGTGTTTCCACCCAGAGCAAACGCGTGTTGCCTGTAATATCCACAGTATCAAGCTGCTGCGGATCGTAGAAAGCCAGTTCAATACCGAAGCACTCCTGGAAATGCTTGCCCAGGTCCGACGCGGGCTCATATGCATTGGTTGGCATTAAAACGCGGTCGCCCGATTTTAATAGGCTGAGCAGTACAAAGCTAATTGCGGCAAGGCCTGAAGGCAGCAGGATGCAGTGCTCGGCATCCTCCAACATGGCCAGCTTGCGTTCCAGGCGTTTGGTGGTCGGTGTGCCATATAGTCCATAGGAGTACTGATTTTCATCGCGCCAATTACGCTTGCGTAAGCTCTCGACATCGGGAAAAGTAACCGTAGAGGCACGTTCCACGCTGCTGGCCAGCGTGCGAAAATTGGAGTTGTCGGTATCCGGCTGGATTAATTTAGTCCAAAGGTTTTTTTTAGGCATAATCACTTGATGGCAGACAAGCCAACCGGCCTCAATGAAATTAAGCCCGGTTGTTAGCTTGGTTTGATCTAGGTTTTTGCGTGACTGCCATCGCACAAAGGCTGACTGGCCGTCTGCTTGCAGCCGCAGAAATATACGGTTTCATTTTCGCCAGCATGGTATTTTACCGGGCTAAAATTTGTACCCTTGTGTGATCCATCACAAAATGGCTGGCTCTTGCTCTGCCCACAGGCGCACCAATAATAATCCTTACCTTTTTCTACGTTGACAGCATACGGTGCGTCAGCTGCTCTTATGGGTATGGTCATGGCGCCCTCCAATTGATAACTCTATGAAAAATCCTAGGCTTGTAGTCTAGGCGTAGTCATTATCTATCTCAAGCGTTCGATGTAAATCTACTGGGTGCGGGCGGTTATCTGCAAGGATCATGGATTCTTGAAGGGCGCCCGCTCTTCCAACTCGTTGTGATAAACCCCTATGCCCTTTGCCTCATATTCAACAAAGCTTTTGATAGCCGCTTCAAACTCCGGGTGGGCGATGCGGTGGAATGAAAGGGTTGGTCGGGGAAGAAAGCCGCGCGCCGAGCCGCG
>JADGRN010000052.1 GCA_017880825.1 Methylophilaceae bacterium
CGGGGAACCCTGCGCCGCCCAAGCCGCGCAGGCCGGAAGTTTCCATAATCTTGATGAGTTCTTCCGCAGTACGTTTGCCGGCGATACATTCCCGGTAAAGCTGGTAGCCGCCATTGGCGAGATATTGCTCGTATGAAATGTAATCAGTGAGTGGTGCGGCGATGGCCTTGGCTGCAACCCTAGCTTGCACAGTTTGAACACTGGCGTTATCCACCGGGTTCTGGCCGACGACAGCCACCGGGGCGTGCTGGCAACGGCCGACGCAAGGTACAGGCTGTACGCGTACAGCCTCGCCCAATGAAGCCTTGAGGTCTTTAATCAGCGCTTGGGCGCCGAACATGTCGCAGGTGACCGAATCACAGACACGCACGGTGAGTGCGGGCGGCGGTGTTTCGCCTTCCTTGATGACGTCAAAGTGATGGTAGAAAGTAGCGACTTCATAGGCTTCGGTTTGCGATAGTTTCATCTCATGCGCGAGGGCTGCCAGATGCCGGGCAGAGATGTGGCCGAATTTATCCTGAATTTTGTGCAAATGCTCAATCAGCAGGTCTTTGGCACGCGATGCGTTACCCAGCAGGGCGACAATCTCGGCACGCGCAACCGGGTCAACGATACGGCCTTTAGGCTTGCCCTGGCGCTTCTTTAGCTGATCTTGATTGACTACTTTAACTTCTGACATGCCTACAGCCCCATAATTATTGTTGTCATCTGGCTTTACTGTAATACCAGAATCTCGCCTTTGCCATCATTGGCAAGATCGCCTGCATAGCGTTGCACGCGATTTTTGTTTATTTTAGCGAATTTGGTCGGCAAGTTGCTGAACGATTTAAACATCAGGCTCAGAAACGGTAAGGTATGTAATCCACAATCCTGAATTGTGGCATGCAGCGCGGGGGTCTGCGTTAGTAACAAGGTGCCGTGGCGCATGCCATATCCCGCGTATTCGCCCACTGCGCCAAACACGCCTATGGTGCCAGCCAGCATACGCGAAGCGCAATAGCTGCCGACATTGCCTTCGACCAGCAGCAAGCCACGGCGCATCTGGTCGCCCACGCGTTCACCAGCGTTGCCGGTGACAATGACGGTACCGCCTTTCATGCCTTGTTTGTCGCCGGCAATCGCCGCCGCGAGGAAATCGCCGACGTTGCCGTGAATATGGATGAGTCCGCCAGACAAGCCACTAGCGGCAAAGGCATCGGCGTCGCCATGCAACACGATTTCGCCATTGCGCATCTGCAAGCCCAGATAAGAACCGGCGTTGCCATGGATGCTAATACGCCCAGTCTTCATGCCGTGACCAATAAAATCAAGTTTGTTGCAGCTATTGGCGATGACGATATTGCTGGCATCATCGCCAGCAATATCAAACACAGTATCCGCACGCAGCTTTTGCTTGCCGCTATAGAGCTCTATAGCGGCAATTTCGGCGGCTGGTTTGCCGGCAAGGTTATCTGGTGTCAGCGGCGACAGATCAACGCGCTGACGTGGCTGAATTTTCAGGGTGAAGGTCAAAGCACTCATGCTATTTTTTTACCCAAAGATTCATCATTCATAATCTCACGTAAATGGAAGTGAAATGGTCCGAGTTTGCCACCGTAATTGCCGGCAGATATACGTTTGATGCCATTCTGGGCACCCAGTTCGCAAGCTGCGGCGATGCCAGCGCGCGTCGCCTTGCGGATATCCGCATCGGTGAGGCCGTCGATGACGATTTCCATGACCGATTCGATTCCCGGCGACAACTCGGTTCTGGTCAGACCTTTGAGCGTTGGACAGAAGGCATCGTTGGTCGAAGCGAACATGGATTTGTATTTGGAGC
Source organism: Methylophilaceae bacterium (assembly GCA_017880825.1). Taxonomy (GTDB): domain Bacteria; phylum Pseudomonadota; class Gammaproteobacteria; order Burkholderiales; family Methylophilaceae; genus JADGRN01. The sequence goes on from JADGRN010000052.1 coordinate 1,820, forward strand.
CGACCTTGGACCCGGAGCGCACCACACCACCGGGGAACGGCATGATGACGTTGGGTATCTTGCGCATGGCTTCAATTGCCGCTTCGCAGGCGGCCAGTGCCTGTGGTTGCGATTCTGCGAGCACGAGGAAATTGCCGCCGCCGACGGCGCGCACCATGCCCGTGGTTTCTTCGGTGATGAATTCGCCATCCATCACCGGCACGCGCCAGTAGCGCTTGCCGCCGAATTGCTTGGAAGTCTGGAAGCCATCGCCGAAAAAACGCAGGTTCTTGCCCAGATTGATGCGGGTGATTTCGGGATACCCGCTGTCGATGCCGGAGAAAGCCGCAGCCGTAGGGCAGGTCAGTATGCATTGCCCCATGCGGGTTTCCAGTTGCTTCATGAGCACGGCGCTGCCCATGGCAAACATGAGGATTGTCACGCCAGGCCGTCCGTCAGGAGTTTCTGTTGGACTCAGTTCGCGCTCGATGCCAGCTTCCACGCCGCAGCCGATGACCGAGGTAGCAAAGCCGGTCATGGCGTTGGCGCCGTTGTAGGCCCATTTGTGGTTTTGCGCGGTGATGATGACGCGCGTGCCGCGCATGTTGAAGGCTTCGGCGAAGGTGTTGTCGATGGTGACGCCATTAATGATCATGCCGTCTTCTCCCTGCGACCTTTACACTCATGGACAACTACACCACCACGGCCACCTTCGGCGATTTCCTCACTGCTGATTTTGAAGTGCTCCATATTCATGGTGTGATAAGTATCGAAATACTTCTTGATCTCTTTTTCGATGCCACGGTCAAACTCGGGCTTGACTGTGTGCGTGTGGCCCCAAGTCACTTTGACTACCTGTCCATCTTTTACCACTAGCTCGCCATCCTTGAATACATAGTCCGGCTTGGCGAACATTTTTTCACGGTCAGCGTTGTTGGTGTAGACCGTGATGTCGGCTCCTGCACCTACGCCCAGATGACCTCTGTCATGCAGGCCAACCAGTCTGGCAGCACCGGCACGCGTCATGATGGCGATCTCGTACAGGTTGTATTCACGATCAATACTGGAGAGCGTGCTCATGGCTTGCGCATCGAGATTAAGCTTGGCGAACATGTCGTTGCGGAAGCTCTTGTCCATGAGCAGGCGGATCAGGTGCGGATAGCTCGTGAACGGCGCGCCATTCGGGTGGTCGGTGGTGAGGAAAATACGCCAGGGGTCATCAGCCAGCAGGAAGATTTCAAGGCCGATGGCCCACTGCAAGGCGTTGACGAAATTCTGGTCTTTGTACTTGAACGGTACCACGCCGCAACCGGCATCGCACTCGATATCCATGATCACCGATTTGCGCGGGCTGCCGAAAACTGCGTTGGCGTGCTGACGCATACTGTCGCCGGAGGCGGTGACGGTCTGGCCAAACAGGATCTGGCCGACATCGGCGGAAACATTTTTGTGCTTGTTCAGTGCTTCAGCGATAGCTGCTGCGCCGGAAGAGAATTTGCGATCGCCCTCAGTGCCGTAACTGTGGAACTGGATATGGGTAAGGTGCACCGGAAAGCCTTCCACCGCACCCATGGTCTTGAGCGAAGTTTCGACATTGCCGGGCACGCCGAGGTTATTGCCGTGCACATGCAGCGGGTGCGGCACGCCGAGTTCATACACGGCGCGCGACAAGGCTTTGAGAATCTCGCGTGGGGTGACCTGGTAATGCACATTTTGCTCATCCAGGTCGAGCGCGCGCTGGTTGAACTTGAAGGCGCTGATGCCGCCGGGGTTGACCACCTTGATACCGATGGCCTGGCTCGCATGCAGCGTCCACGCCACGTAATCATTGATCGCGTTCTGGTCTTGCTTGGCGGTGAGCATACGCAGGAAGAAGTCATCGCTGCCGAGCATGGCGTAGCCGCCCTTGTCGATGATTGGTGTGTCGCCCATTTCGAGGTGAGCCTGGCGCGCATTGGTCGGCAATAACGCGGGTTCGAATCCCGCCGTGTAACCCATCTCGGCATAGCGGTAGCCGGTAGTCAACGTGGAAGGCACGGCATGGCCGCAACCGGCGCGGCAGAATGCGCTATGCGCGACCGGATCGCCTCTGTGGTCTTCTGGCATCATCATGCGGGCTATGTTGACCTTGCCGCCGCCGATGTGGGTATGCATGTCGATGGCGCCGGCCATCACCACTTTGCCGCGCAAGTCATATTCCCGGTCTATGCGTTCGCCATCATGCGCGCGGGCGATGATGCGGCCGTCGCGCACGTAAATATCCATGACCTTACCATCAACCTGATGGGCCGGGTCGTAGACGGTGCCGCCGGCGAGCTTAATCAGCATGCTTGTTGTTCCTTGAGCGCATTTTCAATGGCTGTGATTACTTCACTCAGACTCGCCAGTGTGCTTTCACGCAACTTGGCCAGTGGCAGAGAGACCACATTATCGCTGCGGAACATGGTGCCTTTGTGATCTATGCCAGGGGTGCCGACCGGAATGAATACATCCGGCTCCGCTGCCAGTGTCATATTGGCGTGCCCGATGACCACGCTGGGCACCTTGCAGGACGGGGGCAAACGCTCGGGATTAAAGCTGCTCACCCAGAGCAGGGCATCCGCCTCATTCGAATCCAGTTGTCGCGCTGTTGCGAAGTGATAAGGATCATATTCAGGATAAGTACGCATGAAAGAGTTGCGCACCGGATAGCCGCTGATCCAGGTGCTGACCTGATTGGCGCTGATATCGCCTTCGTTGCCGCCAAGAGGTAAGCCAGACGATCGCGTGGTGTTATTGAGTTTTACCACTAATCCTGTGATGTTTTGTACGGTGAGTTCAGCATGCGGGAAATCGAGGGCGGCGGCAGACCAGGCGATCACGCTGTATTTGGCGGCGAGCAGGCGATCAGCCAGTTTTTGCAAATCGCCGGTCGCGATGCCGGCAATATTCTCGGCCAGCAGTTTTTTGCCGGAAACCAATGCGTGCAGAGCTGCTACGACTTCAGGCAGACGCGCTATATCGCAGGGCAGTATGCCAGGCTGAACGCCTTTTGGTGAGATGCCGGGCGTAGTATCAATATCGCGGCCACCCAGATAGACCACTTCACGTGCGGCAGTGTCCTGCCCGAACATGGATTGCTCATTCCATACATGACGCTCAAAAAAACGTGGGAACAGGCTGACTATATCCGTGCCAACAATCACCAGCAAATCGACGCGATTGCGCACTTCGGTCAGCGTACAGACTTGCCAGCCGGAGTTTTGCAACACCAATGTGTTGCGTATGGTGCTGTTTGAGTTCATATGGTCGAGCGTGGCGCCGGCACGGTCAGCCAGGCTCATGATAGCGCGCATGCCGTGGGCTTCGGTGCCAAGCCCTGTGATTAGGGGTTGATTGGCATTGCGCAGGATTTCGGCAGTTTTTTTGATCGCGGATTGCAGATCGGCAGTTTTCCCGGCAATGCGAGGAGAGGGGTTTTGTTGAGGCCGTTCGAAGAAGGTAACGCTCTTTGCGCAGCCCTTTTGCCTGACCTTGATATTGCCATCCGTATTTTCGACAACCAGGTCGTCGCATAGCAAACCGCAGGCGGGGCAAGTGACGGTCCCAGAAAGGGCATTATCCATGCTGGCTGGCTGAGCAGATTTCTCCATCCGAAGTCTTATCCTCAATGCACACGCGCTGAACGGTGTGCTTTAAAAATTAAATATTTTATGAGCAGAAGCTTTAGGAAATCTCTGATAAAGTCCCGCAAAGTCGTTGTCCCGAAGGGTTGCATCCCATTTGCGATAGCAACGCGGCTCATGGCGGACTTAATCAGAGGTTCCTTTGATTGCAGCAGAGCAATTGTCCGAAATTAATACTCTGCAGCTGGGGCATGCTGAAAGTGTTGCTATGTGATTAAACGGCAAACTAGCAAGCGGCAACCGAAATTACAGCTCATTATGCAGGCGAAGGAAAAGGGGCGTCAAGGCAGAATTTTCCATCTTGATACTCCCTGATTATGCTTGCGCTATCAGATTAAAAAGTTCATTGGTCGTCGATATGAAAAACACTGTTGCTGGACTACAATGCAAAGCTCGCGTAAGCAGTTTCAGGTGTTTTGCCATGTCAGAAAGCCCCATTAATTTGGCTGCCGGAGTGAGCGTTGTGACTACCGCGCGCTTGCATATGGGTTTTTTCGATTTGAACGGTGGCTTGGGTCGAAGCTTTGGCAGTATAGGTGTATCTCTGGATCGTCCGTTAACTGAATTAAGCGCTTGGTGTAGTGACGGCTTTAGTGCTGTAGGCCCTGGTGCCAAGCGTGCTGTCAAGGTGGCAGAGAAACAGGCAAAGGCGCTGAAATTGCAGGGCGGTATGCATATGCGGCTGGCTCAGGCTATCCCGGAACATGCAGGGTTGGGGTCTGGTACACAAATGTCGCTGGCAGTAGGTCTGGCAATGAACAAGCTTTATCACTTGGGGCTGGTAATGGAAGACGTGGCCTTGCTAACCGAGCGTGGCGCGCGCTCCGGCATAGGGTTGGGCACATTTGCAGCGGGCGGTGTGGTGATCGATGGTGGCCGCGGCGCACAAACCGTGATCCCGCCGGTGATTGCCAGAGCTGACTTTCCCGAGGCATGGCGCATTCTGCTGATTTTTGACCATGCAGAGTCCGGCGTGCATGGCGCAGAGGAAATCGAAGCCTTTCGCTCTTTGCCGGAATTCCCCGCAGATGCGGCCGCAATACTGTGCCGTCACGTGTTGATGCAGGCTTTGCCGGCGCTGGCCGAGCATGACCTGGAAACTTTTGGCGCAGCGATTCGTGAATTGCAGGAGCGCACCGGTGACCATTTCGCACCGGCACAAGGCGGGCGCTATGCCAGTCCACTGGTGACCAAGGTACTGCAATGGTTGAATGACCATGGTGTTGCCTGCTTTGGTCAGAGCTCCTGGGGGCCTACTGGCTTTGCCGTATTTGCGAATGAACCGGAAGCAAAAGTCTTCCAGCAAAAGCTGGAGGCACAGTTTTCGCATCAGGCAACATTGGAATTTATGCTGTGCAAAGGACGCAATGAAGGGGCGTTGTTAATATGACGCACACAGTCGGATGATAGTCCCGCGCTCTGCTTTCGGCTGCCAGCCGCGTCAATCCTTGCACCTCGCACTTCCGGCCGAATTGCCGGTCGGTTTACCTCAACTTCCTGCCTTCATTCATTCGTCGGGCTTGCCGCCACTCCGGGAATCAGCCGGGGTGACTGGCGGCGCCCATCAGGTTAGCCAGGGTCGCAGGAGATCGGTCTGACCTGTGGTGCTTCGCTTCATGTCGCAGTGGGCTGGACTTGGTTATACCGTGCTTCCGTTGGTGTCATCTTCCCTGTGCAATACCGCTGCCAGGCATTGAGATCATAGGTTTTCCCTTTGACCAACAACGCCCAGAGTTGCCGCGCGTGTTTGTTGGCAATGGCGATGAGCGTCTTGTGGTAGCCCACACGGCCATACGGTCGGATCACCAATTGCTGCAACCGATTGAGTAGTGCCGGTGGTTTCCTCAGTGCGCTTTGTAAGGTCGAGCGCGTACCTTGTAGCAGCAAGCTGCGCAGGCAGGCATCCCCCGTCGGCTGATGCGGCCTAGCTTGGTCTTGCCTCTGCTGGAGTACTGCCGGGGCGTGAGTCCCAGCCAAGCGGCAAACTGCCCCCATTCTTGTAGTCTTGGGCATTCTGGGTGGCCTCTGGTGACCATATACACGGGGCAGTTCGAGGACATCGAGGCAGAAGGTGAGCGCCTTCTGCACGAAGATTGATTTGCATCAAATCGTTTGCTAGGACTATTGGACACACTGTCGTAAAATTCATCTGGACTTTTCCTGCGTGTTTAGATTGTTTGCGAAACTCAATCTTGGCACATAGGATGCCGTGCGGCGTTGCCGCTTCGCGAATGGGGAAGTCCCTTAATATTCCTTTGCAAGGGGAGAGAAAAAATGAAAATTGGCATACCCAGAGAGATCCACGCAGGAGAAAAACGCGTGGCGACCACGCCTGAGGTTGCGGAGCGCCTGAGAAAACTGGGTTTTGACGTGATGGTCGAGACCGGCGCAGGGGTTGCGGCGAATTTTTCCGATGATGAGTATCGGGAAGCAGGGGTCGAGATCGTTGCCGATGCAAAAGCACTGTGGTCTGCTTCCGATATTGTTCTCAAGGTGAGAGCTCCGGAAAAACATCCGGAACTTGGCGTTGATGAAGTGGATCTGATGCATGAAGGCACTTGCCTGATCAGTTTTATCTGGCCGGCGCAAAATCCCGAATTATTGCAGCGACTGGCGGCAAAAAAGGTGACGGCTCTGGCCATGGACAGCGTGCCGCGCATCTCGCGTGCCCAGAAACTGGACGCGCTAAGCTCAATGGCGAATATTGCGGGTTACCGCGCCGTGATCGAAGCCGCCTTTCATTTCGGCCGATTCTTCACTGGCCAGATTACCGCTGCCGGCAAGGTGCCTCCCGCCAAGGTGCTGGTCATCGGTGCGGGCGTGGCAGGGCTTTCCGCTCTTGGCACGGCAAACGGTATGGGTGCCGTGGCGCGTGCTTTTGACACCCGTCCGGAAGTCAAAGACCAGGTCAAAAGCATGGGCGCTGAGTTTCTTGAGCTTGATTTCAAGGAAGAAGGTGCCGGTGCCGGCGGCTATGCAAAAGTGATGAGTGAGGAATTCATCAAGGCGGAAATGGAACTGTTCGCGCGGCAGGCGATGGAGGTGGACATCATCGTCACCACCGCCCTGATCCCAGGCAAGCCTGCGCCCAAGCTGATTACCGCAGGCATGGTGGAGTCGATGAAGCCAGGCAGCATTATCGTCGACATGGCTGCCGAGCAAGGCGGCAACTGCGCGTTGACGGAACCAGGGAAGGTTGTAGTCAAGCACAATGTAACCATCATCGGCTATACCGACTTACCCAGCCGGCTTGCGAAGCAGTCGAGCCAGTTGTATGCGAACAATCTGCGTCATCTCCTGGACGATCTGACGCCGGAGAAAAACGGCATCATCAATATCAATATGGAAGACGAAGTGATTCGCGGCACCACCGTAGTCAAGGAAGGCAACATTACATGGCCGCCCCCCGCTCCGGCTGCACCACCGCCGGCCCCGGCTGTGGTGGCGGCTCCAGTA
>JADGRN010000192.1 GCA_017880825.1 Methylophilaceae bacterium
TGGTGCCGATGAGGGGAATCGAACCTCTGACCTTCGCATTACGAATGCGCTGCTCTACCAACTGAGCTACATCGGCGACCTGATTGACGGCGTGAATTATAAAGTTTTGCAGCCCCTACAGCAAACCAATCTATTGGTTAAAGCCGAATCTGGCGTTCGAGCTAATCAATGCCTATCTGAATATCCGGCGACACCCATCATCAAGCGCACCAGGCCATATATCAGCCAGGAGACAAAGCGTTTGACTACATGGTTATGTTGCCACTCATCCACAGTTACCCGACGTGCACCCGTCTCCATGGATTGCTCGAGATCTTCGCGCAGCTCGGTAGCAAAGCCTGTATCTGCCACCACGATATTGGCTTCGCGCGCCAGCAGCAGACTAAATGGATCAATATTGGATGAGCCCACTGTCGCCCAGTGTTGGTCGATCACCGCGACCTTGCAGTGCATGAAGCTCTTGTGATATTCGTAAATTTCGATGCCTTGCCCCAGCAGTGCGCTGTAAAGCGCATGTGAGGCAAAATCCAGCAGCCGGTATTCCACCCGCCCCTGCAGCAGCACTACCACACGTACCCCTCTGCTGGCCGCGGCACGCAAGGCGCGGCGAAAACGCAAACCGGGCAAAAAGTAGGCAGTGGCTATGACGATTTCGGTTTTGGCTTTGGCGATGGCATCGAGGTAGGCTTGCTCGATATCTAAGCGATGCCAGAGGTTGTCGCGCACCACAAAGGCCGCCCGCATACTGCCCGCTGGCTCGATATGCAGCCGATTGTGCAATCCACTCAGGCGAATTTTGTGTAAATTTGCCCAGCAAAGGCGTCGCCACAGCACCCATGCATTAGCACGCATTGTTGTCAGCAAAGGGCCTTGCACTTGCACTGCATAATCCATCCGCGGCGGCTTATGGCCGGGGGTATCAAAATCATCAATGATGTTTATGCCGCCAACGAATGCGCTGTTCCCGTCTATCACCGCCAGCTTGCGATGCATTCGACGCAAGCGATTTCGCCGCAAAGTCCAGGGGGATATTTTGGGCCTGAAGAACAATACCTCGACCCCGACGGCCTCTAGTTCACGCACATAGGCCTTGGGTAAATCCTTGCTGCCAAAACCATCCAGCAGCAGGCAAACCAGCACGCCGCGCTGGGCCGCGCGTTTCAGTGCCTCACCGATACGGATACCGACCTCGTCGTTCTGGTAAATGTACGTTTGCAGATGAATTTCGTGGCGAGCATTATCAATCGCCGCTTCCAGCGCGGGGAAATACTGCACGCCATTACGCAGCAAAGTGATTTGATTGCCTGCAATCAGATGGGTCATAACCGGGATCAGATAACCCGCGACAATGTGGCCGACAAGGCGGCATGGTCAGATACTTTAGCGAATTGCGCTCCGGCATGCACCTGCGCGTGCTGCACATGGAAACCACGCACATAAATGCGATCCATCCGCAGCACAGGCAGCACAGCAGGAAAGCTGCGCGCCGGCTTGCCACCGCTATGCTCAAACACTTCGCGCAGATGCAAGCCGTCAACCAGCGTACGGCCGGCGCTCATACGCCAATCGTTAAAATCCCCGGCAATAATCAACGGCGCATCTGGCGGCACAGTGCTTTCGATGCGCTCACGCAATGCAAATAACTGCTTGCGGCGCCAGCGTGCGAAAAGCCCGAGATGCACGCAGACACAGTGCAAATCCTGATCCCAGCCGGGAATCCGGATTTCACAATGCAGCATACCGCGCTGCTCGGTAGCATGCGCGGAAATATCTTCGTTGGTGGCTTTGGTGATAGGGTATTTGGAAAGCAGGGCGTTGCCGTGATGGCCCGCCGGATAAACCGAATTCTTGCCATAGGAATAGTTCGGCCACACCGCATCGGCGAGAAATTCTGCCTGCCCAGCTACGGGCCAGGCCTCGAAGCGCTTGCTGTGTATGGCATGCACATCGCGTACTTCCTGCAAAAACACGATGTCCACGTGCAGTTTGCGGATCAGCTCACGTTGCTCATGCAGCGCAAAACGCGCACTGAAACTGGTAACCCCTTTGTGGATATTGAAGGTGGCGATACGCAGGGTGTTATGCAAATTTAACCCACTTCATTTAGCTTATGCGCATCTTTCAAGATTAAAAGTTCTAGACAAGGCAAGGCGCGAGTCAAATTTTATTGAGCAACGCAGTATCGTGGCGAAGTTTCAATTTATGAGGCGTCCAGCATGCGTTGTAGCGCGAGCCTGGCCAAATCAGCTTCATCATCTGGCACATGAATGCGATTAACCACATTGCCTTCCGCCAGGTTCTCCAGTGTCCACGCCAGGTGCTGTGGATCAATACGCGCCATGGTCGAGCATTCACACACCACATGCGACATGAACTGCACTACTTTACCTTCCGGCTTCATCTTCTCGGCCAGGCGATTGACCAGGTTCAGCTCAGTACCCACCAACCAGCGCGTGCCAGTAGGCGCGGCGGTCACGGTCTTCAGGATGTATTCAGTCGAGCCGACATAATCGGACTGCAGGCACACTTCATAAGGCGCTTCCGGGTGCGAAATTACGAAGCCATCGGGGTGCTCATTGCGGAACTTGATAATGTTCTGCGGGCGGAACATCTGGTGCACGGCGCAATGGCCTTTCCACAGCAGGATTTTGGCGTTCTTGATCGCATCGATGGTCAATCCGCCCATGGGCTGGTCAGGGTCCCACACCGGCATCTGCTCCAGCGGAATGCCCATCTTGTGCCCGCTCCAGCGGCCCAGATTCTGGTCCGGGCACAGCAATTGGCCACCAACAACCTTGAGGTGCGCTTGAAGCTGGGCACGATCTATCTGAGAGCCGGAAAGTTGAAGGAAGCGCGGGATGAGG
>JADGRN010000053.1 GCA_017880825.1 Methylophilaceae bacterium
TCAGACAGCATGGAACGCACCATATCTTTTTCGGCAGCCGGAAACACGTCAACGATACGGTCTATGGTCTTGGCGGCTGAACTGGTATGCAAGGTGCCGAACACCAAGTGGCCAGTTTCGGCCGCAGTGAGTGCCAGCCGTATGGTCTCCAGATCGCGCATTTCACCCACCAGAATCACATCCGGGTCTTCGCGCAACGCGGCACGCAAGGCGTTGGCAAAAGACAGCGTATGCGGACCGACTTCACGTTGATTGATCAGGCATTTCTTGGTGACATGCACAAATTCAATCGGGTCTTCTACCGTCAGAATATGGCCAAATTCATTTTCATTGACGTAATCGACCATCGCTGCCAGCGTGGTGGATTTGCCTGAACCGGTAGGACCCGTACACAACACCAGGCCACGCGGATTCTGTGCAATGTCCTTGAAAATCGGTGGGCAGTTGAGCTGTTCCAAGGTCAGTACTTTGGAGGGAATGGTACGGAATACCGCCGCGGATCCGCGATTCTGGTTGAAGGCATTGACGCGAAAGCGTGCCAGATTGGGAATCTCGAAGGAAAAGTCGCATTCCAGCGTTTCTTCGTACATTTTGCGCTGGCCGTCGTTCATGATGTCATACACCATGTCATGTACCTGGCTGTGATCCATAGTCGGCACATTGATTTTGCGCACGTCGCCATGCACCCGAATCATTGGCGGCAGTCCCGCCGACAAGTGCAAGTCGGAAGCTTTATTCTTGACCGAAAACGCCAGCAAATCCGAAATATCCACGTCGCGCTCCTGTTATAATTTTTCGAGAATTTAAGATGCGTAGATTATGACCACAATTGCCAAGTGCTTGCAAGCAATCCGAGACCGCATTCATAACGCTGAAAGCGCTGCCGGACGAAATCAGGGTGAGGTGATGTTGCTTGCTGTAAGCAAAGCACACCCCACTGAGGCTGTGCGTGCGGCTTATGCGGCCGGGCAGCAGGCGTTTGGCGAGAATTATCTGCAGGAAGCTTTGGCCAAGCAGCAAGAACTGGCAGACCTAACCATAGCGTGGCATTTCATCGGCCCACTGCAGAGCAATAAAACACAGGCCATTGCCCAGCATTTTTCCTGGGTACACAGCGTGGACAGGTTAAAAATTGCCGAGCGTCTCAATGCAGCCCGGCCTGCTGACCTGCCGCGTTTGCAGGTTTGCCTGCAAGTAAACGTTAGCGGGGAAACCAGCAAAGGCGGTGTCGCTGCTACGGAGGCTTTCGCACTGGCTCAAGCAATTGCGAAACTACCCAGGCTGCAACTACGCGGACTGATGGCGATTCCGGCACCGACCAACAGCATTGCAAAGCAACGCCAGCAGTTTAGAATGGTGCGCGAACTGCAGGAGGCGATGCAGGCTCAGGGCTTAACACTGGATACACTATCCATGGGCATGTCAGATGATTTTCCTGCAGCCATCGCAGAAGGTGCAACCATCATCCGCGTAGGCTCGGCGATTTTTGGTGCACGCCAAAATGTAAAACTCGAGTAACGTTGTTTGGCAAGAAGCTTTAGAAAATCATTTTATGGGATGGAGCGCCAGGAGCCGTGCAGCGAATGACGAAGACATATCAGACAGATAGGCGAGGCATGAGCGACAACATAGTTGCGGTGAAGGCTAACATGAGCATAGCGAATGTTAAGTGAAGCGACTGAAACCAACACGCGACGCCGTGATACGCGCATAAAATGAATTTAATAGAGGTACTTGAATGAAAATAAGCTTCATCGGCGGTGGCAACATGGCGCGCGCCCTGATTGGCGGGCTGCAGAAGAATAATTTCGCCATGACGGATATCAACGTGGTTGAACCGGATGCCGGGAAACGCGTACAGCTGCATGCAGATTTTGGCATCAACGTCAGCGAGCAATTACCGAGCGTGGCTACTGCTGACCTGATTGTGCTGGCGGTGAAACCACAGCAACTGCGCGACCTGGCGATTTTCCTTGGCAGCCTGCTGCAGAAACAGCTTGTGGTTTCGATTGCAGCGGGTATCCGCAGCACTGACCTGATGCGCTGGCTGGGAGGTTATGGCTCGGTGGTAAGGGCCATGCCCAACACCCCGGCACAGGTGCAAGCCGGGATCTCCGCATTGTATGCAGCAACAGGGGTCAACCAGGCACAACGCCAGCAGGCTGACACACTGTTAAGTGCGGTGGGAAGCACCTTGTGGCTGGATGACGAGGCGCAGATGGATGCGGTGACCGCGATTTCCGGCAGCGGCCCGGCCTATGTGTTTTATTTTATCGAGGCCATGCAGCAGGCCGCCATGGAACTTGGCCTGTCAGCACAACACGCCCGAAAGCTCAGCATGCAAACCTTCCTCGGCACCAGCCTGCTGGCCATGAATAGCGGTGAAACGCCGGAGGCCTTGCGTATCCAGGTGACCTCCAAAGGCGGCACTACCGAGCAGGCGCTGCTGTCTATGGAAACAGCCGCGGTTAAAGCGTCCATCGTTCGCGCCATCAAGACCGCAGCGGAGCGCTCCAAACAACTGGGCGACATGCTGGGAAAAGACTGAATGCCGAGGAAACACCAAAATAGAAGAAACACCAAAATAATGGCGAAAGACTGAAATGATGGCAAATGCCCTGGAATTCCTGCTGCATACTGTGCTTGGTTTATTCACCCTGGCGGTGCTGTTGCGCTTTTACCTGCAACTCACCAATGCGCCTTTTCGTAACCCATTTTCGCAAGCTGTGGTGACTCTCACCAACTTCGCCGTACGCCCGCTGCGCCGCATCATTCCGAGCTGGAGCGGGCTGGACCTGTCGACGCTGTTTTTGGCTTTTGTGGCACAACTGCTGTTACAGCTCGTCACACTCTGGCTGCGCGATTTTCCGCTGCTGGTGGCTGGGCATTTGATAGTTTCCGCCTTGGTGGGGCTCGCCTTTGTTGGCCTGCTCAAACTCAGCATCACTATTTTTCTCTATGCTGTTTTGTTGCAGGCGGTTCTTAGCTGGGTGAATCCCTACACGCCGCTGGCGCCGGTACTGGATGCGTTGACGGCTCCGCTGCTCAACCCGCTACGCAAACGCATACCGATGGCCGGTGGCATTGATTTCTCGCCACTGATTATTTTTATTGCTGCGGAATTATTGCTGATTCTGCTGGTGGCTCCGCTGGAGCAGCAATTCCTGCGCATGTTCTGACACAAAAAATCACCCCTACCGCTGATCCAATCGCAGCTACCGCTGGTCAGTGTGCCCAGCCTTGACTATTGGTGTTTTCAAAAAAATCCTTTAAAGTCAGTCGTAAGCAGATTGTCCTGTGGCACGGTGAATATACCCGACATAAAGTTGCGGAGATCATCCAATACTATGCAGTTCTACACATGCTTTTAGCTTCAAGCCCTTGAGCCGAATAGAGCTAGCGGCAGCCCGTGATTAAAGGCCTCGAACAGCATATTGCCGAGTTCCAGCAGTGGCGCGAGCAAATCTCGCAGGCGCTGGCTGCCTATCGTGATTGGCTGGATGACACCAAGTCTTCTGATGGCCTGCAGGATCTGCGGCTGTTCGACATGGCAGAGACCCTGCGCAAGGACCGGCTGGTAGTGGCCTTTGTCGCTGAATTCTCGCGCGGCAAAACCGAAACCATTAACGCCCTGTTCTTCTCCAATTTTGATCAGCGCTTGCTGCCTTGCGACCCCGGGCGCACCACCATGTGCCCCACCGAAATTTTCTGGAACCCGGACGAAGAGCCTTATATCCGCTTGCTGCCGATCGAGACCCGCAAATATGATGACGGCCTCGCCTGGCTCAAATCCGAGCCGCAACGATGGATCAAACTGCGGCTGGATACCAGCTCTGCGCCAGCCATGAAAGAGGCGCTGCACTCGTTGACGCAGCAAAAAGAAGTTAGTCTGGATGAGGCACGCAATCTCGGGTTGTGGGACGACAACGATGCTGGCATGGTGCAGACCATGCAGGCCAAAGGCAAAGTGGATATTCCGGTGTGGCGCCATGCGCTGATCAACTTTCCACATCCCCTGCTCAAGAGCGGTCTGGTGATTCTGGATACCCCGGGACTGAACGCACTGGGCACCGAGCCTGAGCTCACCATCAATATCATTCCCAATGCGCATGTGGTGATTTTTCTGCTGTCCACCGATACCGGCGTCACCAAATCCGACATGCAAATCTGGACCGACTACATCCGCAACCGTGCCAGTCGCAAGCTGGCGCTGCTGAACAAAATCGACATCCTGTGGGACGACATGAAAACGACGGCAGAAATCGACACCATGATTCAGTCCCAGGTGGATATCACGGCACACCAGCTCAACCTGCCGCCTGACAGCGTGCTGGCAATCTCGGCACAAAAAGCACTGCTGGCCAAAATCAAAAAGGATGACGCGCTGTTTCAGCGCAGCGGCATGGGCAAGCTCGAACAATTGCTGGCACAGAACGTGGTGGCGGCCAAGCATGAAATTCTGAGCAATACCATCATCACTGAGACCGCCAACATGATCAAAATCTCGCGCAGGGTCATCCAGCAGCGCCTTGGCAACGCACGCGAGCAGTTAGCGGAAATCCAGTCGCTGCGTGGCAAAGACCGTGATGTGGTGCAAGCGTTGCTATCCAAGATCATGGCCGACCGCAAGGCCTACGAAGCCTCGCTACAGACTTTCACCCAGGGCAATCAAAGAATCTCGCAAATGGGCAAAAAACTGATGTTGCAACTAAGTTTGCAGAACCTGGACCTGATGCTGGAACAAAGCCGCCAGCAAACTGGTGAAAGCTGGACCACGCATGGCCTCAATCTCGGCATGAAAACGCTGATCCATCAAACCTTTGCACTGGCGGAGCAAATCACCATACAGGGCCAGGAAATCAAAAGACTGGCGGAAGAATTGTACAAACTGTTTCACAGCAAGCATGGATTTGAGGCACGCAAACCGCCATTGCTGGATATGACCCCATTACTAAAAAACATGATGATGCTGGAGAAATTAACCGAGGCATTCTGTAAGGATGCGATCAATGTCATGACCGAGAAACACTTCTTGGTGCGCAAGTTTTTTCTCAGCCTGGGAAGCCAGACACGCAAAATCTTTGAACAGGCACACAGAGACGCCAATAGTTGGCTGCAAAGCGTGCTGGGTCCACTTAAACAGCAGATTGACGAGCACAAGGCAGAACTGGACAAACGCACCGAGTCACTGATGGCGGTGCATGCTAATCTGGATTCCCTGCAACACAACCTGACTACCGTGGAACAACAGGTCGCCGAGTTAAAGCAGTATGCAGCTAATCTGGATCACCTTCTACTGAGCTTGATACTGGCAGCAAAAAAGCCGCCCGGTGTACTCTCTGCCGGCAATACCACTGACATACCACAGCCCAGAGTTGCGCCAGCTACGGCCTGATTGGCCAGTGGGCTTAATCAAAGGCCCACTTAGAGCAGCACGATATCGAACGACTCCTGCGAATACTGAGTTTCAACCTGTAATGAAATCGGCTTGCCGATAAAGTCGGAGAGATTGGCCAGACTTTGTGATTCTTCATCCAGAAACAGGTCAATGACATTTTGCGCCGCCAATATGCGAAATTCACGCGCATTGAACTGGCGCGCTTCGCGCAGTAATTCTCGCAGAATCTCATAACACACGGTCTGGGCAGTTTTCAGCTCGCCGCGCCCCTGGCACGCCGGGCAAGTTTCACACAGAATATGCGCGAGGCTTTCGCGCGTACGCTTGCGCGTCATTTCCACCAGCCCCAATGCCGAGAAACCGTTGATGCCAGCACGTACACGATCTTTGGCCACAGCCTTGCGTAACTCCTCCAGCACCGCATCGCGCTGGGCTTCTTCTTCCATGTCGATAAAATCGATGATGATCATGCCGCCCAGATTGCGCAGCCGCAACTGGCGCGCAATGCTTTGCGCAGCCTCCAGATTGGTCTTGAAAATGGTGTCGGATAAGCTGCGCCCGCTGACAAAACTGCCGGTATTCACATCCACCGTGGTCAGTGCTTCGGTCTGGTCAAAAATCAGGTAGCCGCCCGATTTCAGCTCCACCTTGCGCACCATGGCCTTCTCAATTTCCAGCTCGACGTTGTACATATCGAATAGTGGGCGCTCACCTTGATAAAGCTCCAGCCTGCTGACCGCACCCACGGCATAGTGTTCGGCGAAGTCCAGCAATTTCTGGCAGGTTTCGCGTGAATCCACCAGTATGCGTTCGGTCTGCTCGCCCACCACGTCACGCAGTATGCGCATGGGCAAGCTCAGGTCCTGGTATATCAGCGAGCGCTTGGGCGCATCCCGGCTGGCTGCTTGAATGTTGCTCCAGACCTTGTGCAAATACTCCACGTCAGCCAGCAATTCGCTATCGCCGGCGTTTTCCGACATGGTGCGGATGATATAGCCGCCCTGCCTGTCTTCCGGCAACAACTTGAGCAGCCGCTCGCGCAACGACTCACGCCCGGCTTCATCACCAATACGCTGCGAAACCCCGATGTGCTGCTGCTGCGGCAGATACACCAGAAAACGCCCGGCGATGCTGATTTGCGTGGTGAGGCGTGCGCCCTTGCTGCCAATCGGCTCCTTGATTACCTGCACCATCAGCGGCTGGCCTTCGTGCAGCACCTCCTGGATGGTCTTTTCGCTATCGGCGCCGCATTCCAGAATATCGGCGATATGCAGGAAAGCCGCGCGTTGCAGGCCGATCTCGACAAACGCCGATTGCATGCCAGGCAGCACACGGCACACCTCACCGCGGTAGATATTGCTCACCAGACCCAGCGAGGTATTACGCTCGATATGCAGTTCCTGCACCACGCCTTGTTCCATCACCGCGATGCGGGTTTCCTGCGGGGTCACATTAATTAAAATTTCCTCGCTCATAACACCTTGATTCCTGCATTTTTCAGCAATTGTGCCGTCTCAAAAATTGGCAAGCCCATCACCCCGGAATAACTGCCCTCAATGCGCCGGATGAAAGCCCCGGCCAAGCCCTGTATGGCATAAGCACCGGCCTTGTCGCGCGGTTCACCGGAGGCAATATAAGCAGCGATGTCGGCTGCAGACAGGATCGCCATTTCGACCTGAGTGCTGGAAAGCGCGCTAAAAATGCCGCTGGGCGTAGCGACTGCGATAGCCGTAAGCACGGCATGCCAGCAGCCGGACATGCGCCTCAGCATAGCCGCCGCATCGGCATCGTCCTGCGGCTTGCCCAAGATTACGCCATCTATAGACACGGTGGTATCGGCAGCCAGCACCGGCAGCATGAGCATATCGCCAGCTTGCAGCCGTGCCAGGCCAACTTCTGTTTTCATGCGCGCCAAGCGGACCACATAATCTTGCGGCGCTTCACCACTCAGCGGCGATTCATCAACATCCGATGGCAGCACTTCGAAATCCACCCCAATTTGCTGTAGCAGTTCGCCACGCCTTGGTGAACGCGAAGCCAGATAAATTCGCTGGCTCATGCTGCTGGCCGTTGCAGCGGCGCTTCGACCGCATCGCGTTTGGCTTTACCGCACAGCAGTTCTACCAGGGTCAAGGCAAAATCCATGGCAGTGCCCGGCCCGCGTGAAGTCACAATTTTGCCATCCACCACCACTGGTTCGCTGCTGTATTGATGCGTGCCGGGCAGTTGGTCCAGCACCCCAGGGAAACTGGTAGCCGTTTTGCCTTGCAGCAAACCTGCGGTATGCAGCGCCATCGGTGCAGCGCAAATCGCCGCAATATATTTATTTTGAGCTGCCATATTTTTCAGCAACCCAATGATACGTGCATCATTCTTCAGGTGCTCTGCCCCCGGCATGCCTCCCGGCAGCACTATCATGTCGAACGTTTGCGATAACACGTCATCCAGCAGCGCATCCGCTATCAGCACTGTCCCACGGCTACAGCGCACCGGCCCAGCAACAAGCCCTGCTGTTATGACATCAACACCGGCACGGCGTAAGATGTCGATGACGGTAACCGCTTCCAGTTCTTCGCAGCCCTGGGCAAGCGGAATCAATATTGTGGCCATGTTGTAACCCCCACCTATATCTGGCTTAGGGTTGCGATACTAACTGATTCAATTCACACATGACAAACCTATAACAAAGAAAGCAAATGACTGACTGGGGCTATCTGTTCAAAATTGGCATTGCGCTGTTTGCCATCGTCAATCCGATAGGTGTCGTACCGATCTTTATCACGGCTACCGACGGCTGGCCAGTAGCTGACCGCGCGCGTACCGCCCGTATCGTGGTGCTGACCGTATTTCTGGTACTAAGCGGCTCGGTATTTCTCGGTGACCGCATATTGGAATTTTTTGGTATCAGCATCCCGTCGTTTCAGGTCGGGGGCGGAATTCTGCTGATGCTGATCGCAATTTCCATGATGCACGGCAAGCTAAGTCACACGCGGCAGACGCCGGAAGAAGCCGCCGCCGTGGCTGATCGCGATACCATCGCGGTGGTGCCGATGAGCATCCCCCTGCTGGCCGGCCCCGGTGCCATCAGCAGCATGATTATCACCGCGCAGCAAAACCAGAGCTGGTGGGGGCATGTTGCGCTTATCCTGCCGGTAGCAGCCATCTGCGCGCTTGTCTGGCTGACCCTGAGTTTGTCCACAGGCATCGCCAACCGCCTGGGCACCATCGGCATCAACATCGTCACACGCCTGATGGGCCTGATTCTGGCAGCGATGGCGGTGGAATTTATTGCACATGGCCTGGGCAGCCTGTTCCCAGTGCTGGTTTCTTAAGATGCCGGGTTAAAGTACAATTGCGCACTTTTTACCATATACAAACTCATGATCTGGAAGCCCAATACCACCGTCGCCGCGATGATTGAGCAGGATGGAAAATTCCTGCTGGTGGAAGAACAGACTGCCGATGGCATACGCATCAACCAGCCGGCTGGC
>JADGRN010000054.1 GCA_017880825.1 Methylophilaceae bacterium
TATGAGCATGACCAGCTGACCTTCGGCCAGATCTATGCCTATAGTGAAAACTTTGTACTGCCCTTCTCACACGATGAAGTGGTGCATGGCAAACGCTCGTTGCTGGACAAAATGCCCGGTGATGCCTGGCAGAAATTTGCCAATCTGCGCCTGTTGCTGACTTACCAGATGACCTACCCCGGCAAAAAACTCAACTTTATGGGCAATGAGTTTGGCCAAGGGCGCGAATGGAATGTGAATAACCCGTTAGACTGGTCTTTGCTTGATATCCACTGGCATAGCGGCGTGCAGCACCTGATGCGCGATCTGGGGAAACTCTACAAGGAAGTGCCGGCATTGCATGAGCAGGATTTTGTCTACCAAGGCTTTGACTGGATTGACTGTCACGATTCCGACCAGTCCATCATCAGCTACCAGCGGCGCGCGCGCGATGGCAGCGTGGTGCTGGTAATACTCAATTTCACGCCCGTGCTACGTCAAGGTTATCGCATTGGCGTACCTGCTGCCGGACATTATCGCGAACTGGTAAACAGTGATGCCGAGTGCTACGGCGGTAGCAACCAGGGCAATGGCATTGGGCTGCAAAGCGAGGATCAAGCCTGGATGGGTCACGCACAATCGGTATTAATCACACTGCCGCCACTGGCTGGCGTAGTGTTACAATTGCAAAAATCCTGAATTAAAAACCTGCGCTAGAAACAGTATGGCAAATCCAAGCAACTTCCACGTATGGCAGCATATAGCCGCGCGTCAGCAAGATATCGTCTTGCTGTTTCTGGGTATTGTGATACTCAAACGTGAATCCTGATAGGTTTATCCCATGTCCCGTCTAACTGACTCCGCCACCTGGCAAAAATTAATCGCACACAAACGCGAGATTGCAATGTTACATATGCGCGATCTATTTGATGCTGACCCATCGCGCTTTGATAAATTTTCAATTAAATTCAATGATATATTATTAGATTACTCCAAAAATCGTATCACCGAAGAAACCTTTTCACTACTGCTGGCTCTCGCTCGCGACTGCAACGTAGAGCAATGGCGTGGGCGCATGTTTACTGGTGAGAAAATCAATTCCACCGAAAACCATGCCGTACTGCATACCGCGCTGCGTAACCGCGCTAACACGCCGGTATTGGTGGATGGCAAAGATGTCATGCCGGATGTAAACCGTGTACTGGCGCAAATGCGCGATTTTACGCAGCGAGTACGTAGTAGCGCATGGAAAGGCTACACCGGTAAAGCAATCACCGATGTGGTCAATATCGGCATCGGTGGTTCCGACCTGGGTCCGGTGATGGCCTGTAATGCGCTTGAACCCTACGCCCGCCCTGATTTGCGTGCCCATTTCGTATCCAATGTCGACGGTGCCCACTTGGCCGTGACCTTGAAAAGCTGCAACCCGGAAACCACGCTATTTATCGTCGCTTCCAAAAGCTTTACTACGCAGGAAACACTGACCAACGCACGTTCAGCACGTGCTTGGTTCCTCCAAACAGCTGTTGACGAAGCGCATATCGCCAAGCACTTTGTGGCACTTTCCACCAATGCCAAGGCGGTGGCGGCGTTCGGCATAGACACCGCCAATATGTTCGAATTCTGGGACTGGGTGGGTGGGCGCTATTCGCTGTGGTCAGCCATTGGGCTATCGATTGCACTGTATGTCGGCATGGATAACTTTGAAGAGTTGTTGCAGGGCGGGTTCGAAATGGACCAACATTTCCGCAGCGCTCCACTAGAGAAAAACATGCCGGTGATCATGGCGCTAATCGGCATCTGGTCGAACAACTTCTGCGGCTCGCAGACGCACGCCATCTTGCCCTATGATCAGTCTCTCAACCGCCTTCCAGCCTATTTACAACAGGCTGATATGGAAAGTAACGGCAAGTTCGTAGATCGCCAGGGCAATCACGTGGACTACTCTACTGGACCTATTGTCTGGGGCGAATCCGGCACTAATGGTCAGCATGCCTTCTACCAGCTTATCCATCAGGGCAACAAACCGGTTCCTTGTGACTTCCTGATGCCGATGCAAACCCATTATCCCCTTGGTAAAAATGAGGGGGACCACCATAAAATACTGCTCTCGAACTTCCTCGCGCAGACCAAGGCACTGATGCGCGGCAAGACCGAAGCCGAAGCGCGGGCAGAACTCGAAGCCGCAGGCATGAGCGGCGAGGCACTGGAAAGACTGTTGCCGCACAAGCTATTTATGGGCAACCGCCCCACCAATTCCATTCTGTTCGATAAATTGACCCCGAAAACCCTGGGCATGTTGATTGCGCTGTATGAGCACAAGGTCTTTGTGCAGGGCATCATCTGGAACATCAACTCCTTCGATCAGTGGGGAGTGGAACTGGGCAAACAATTGGCGCAGAGTATTTTGCCGCAGCTGGATGATACCGAGCTTGCACAAAACCATGACAGCTCGACTAACGGCCTAATCAATTACCTGAAATCTAGCTAGTACAGCGCGCTTACTTATGATTCAGCAAGCGCGCCCCATCACGAATGAATGTGGTGGTGATTAACTTCGAGACGGAGCCCGGCATAAACTAGCGCGCAACTTAATGCAGGTGAATATTGCTGCCGATAAGCGTATTGGTCATGGATGCCCCGAAGCGTTTGGCAAAGCGGTCAGCAAGGCCTTCATGGGTGGTGAAATCGACAATATTGTCCTGCTTGATGATTTCACGTGCCACATATTCCGAGCTGCCCAAGCCATCGGCAAGACCCATCTCAATACTGGTTTCGCCACTCCAGAACAAGCCGCTGAATATTTCCGGCGTTTCTTTGAGGCGATTGCCGCGGCCTTCACGCACAACTGCAATAAATTGCTGGTGAATTTGATCAAGCATCTGCTGTGCAAACTCCTGGTGCTTTGGGTTTACCGGGGAAAATGGGTCAAGAATCGCCTTATTTTCGCCTGCTGTTAAAAGTCTGCGTTCCACTCCCAATTTTTGCATGGTGCCGGTAAAACCGAAGCCATCCATCAATACACCAATCGAACCCACAATACTGGCCTTATCCACATAAATCTTGTCGGCTGCCACTGCGATGTAATAACCGCCGGAGGCGCAAATATCCTCAACTACCGCATAAACCGGGATGTTCGGATGCAACTTGCGTTGTCGCCTGATTTCATCATTGATGATCCCCGCTTGCACCGGACTGCCGCCAGGGCTGTTGATACGCAGAATGATGCCTTTAGTATGCTTGTTGTCATAAGCGGACTGCAGGCTGGCAATGGCAGAATCTGCCGTGATTTCGGCATTGCTGCCGATTTCACCCTGAAAATCGATCAATGCAGTATGGTCAGTAACGGCACCGGCGCCTCCACCTATCCAGTCCAGTGCATAAAACAGCAACACAAACAGGTAGGCAAAAGTCAGGGATTTAAAAAAGATGCCCCAGTGCCGGGCACGCCGCTGCTCCTTGAGCGCAGAAAACACCAACTTCTCCAAGGTCTGGTGTTGCCAATCAGCTTCATTTGGGTGCTGTTCATTTTGCTGCTGTCCGCCTTGATTGGCTGGCTGGTTTTCGTGTTCAGACATGCTTGATACTTTCTAAAATAAGATAAATTGCGTTGTCTTGCTCAATGACTTTCAGCGCTTCCAGGCTACGCCCCTTGCACGGACCCATGACACAGTAACCAGTCTGAGGCTGATAATGCGCGCCATGTGTGGCACAAATGAGATAATGGCGTGTCAGGTCGAAGAAATCGCCTTCCTGCCAATCCAGTTCTACAAAAACATGTGCGCAACGATTGACATAGGCATAAGGCGTGCCATTGTAGCGCACTACAAATCCAGTGACGCGCTCGCCCAGCTCAGGCAGGCCAAAACGCACGCCAAGCGCCTTCTCCTGCAGTTCCCCACTCTTACAAATCAAGCGTTTATTATCAGCCATTGCCGTAGTTTAGTAAAACTATCAAAATGTGCCAACGGCATGTGCGGTAGCAGGGATTGCAATGGATGTGCACCATAGGTAACGGCAAGGCTTACCACCCCTGCATTCTGCGCCATTTCCAGGTCGTGGCTGGTATCGCCCACCATCAAGGTGCGTTCTGCCGCCACGCCCAGTTCATCCATCAATTCATTCAGCATTTGCGGATCGGGTTTGGATCGGCACTCATCGACACAGCGTGTGGCACTGAAATACCTGGACAAACCACTGCGCTCCAATGATTTGTTAAGTCCATTCCTGCCCTTACCCGTCGCCACTGCCAGCAGGAAACCTTGTGACTCAAGCTCGCTGACGGTTTCTGCCACACCATCAAACAGCGGCGTTTGTTCATCTCGTGCATGGTAATGAAAACGATAGCGCGCAACCAATTGTTGAAATTGTATCTCACCAAGTTCGCCAAACAACACGGCCACGGCCTCGTAAAGCCCCAGGCCTATGACATAGCCGGCAGCCGAGGCCTCAGGCACCGGCAGGCCGACATCCGCACTGGCTTCGCTAATACAATCAATAATCATCTGTGTTGAATTTGCCAGTGTGCCGTCCCAGTCGAATACAATCAGATCAAATCTTTGAGGCATGTTTACTAGGCTTTCTCGGCTTCCAGACGTTGCATGAATTTCTCTAATTCTGCTGGCAAAGGGGCTATCAGTTTGAGTTTCTCACCAGAAAGCGGATGGCGGATGCTGGTTTCAGCCGAATGCAGAAACATGCGCTTCAGGCCGCGCTTTTGCATGGCTTTGTTGACGGCAAAATCGCCATATTTATCGTCACCCGCGATCGGGAAACCTAAATGCGCAAGTTGTACGCGTAATTGATGGGTACGACCGGTAATCAGCTGCGCTTCCAGCAAACTAAAATCACCGAGGTTTTTGCGTAAGTGAAAAATGGTCTCGGATTCCTGGCCATCATCCTGCACCGATACGCGGCGCTCACCGCTAGCTAATACATATTTCTGCAGCGGCAACACCACGCGCTTCTTCTTTTCAGTCCATATGCCATGCACCAGCATCACATAGCGTTTGTCAGTCTGGTTATTGCGTATCGCCTCATGCAACGCAACCAGGGCCGCCCGCTTTTTAGCCAGCATCAGCACGCCGGAGGTTTCACGGTCCAACCGATGCACCAGTTCCAGAAACTTGGCATGCGGACGCTCCATGCGCAGCTGCTCGATCACTCCACGGCTGATGCCGCTACCGCCGTGCACGGCGAAACCGGCGGGTTTGTCGATGACCAGTAGCGCTTCATCTTCGAAAATAATCGCCTGATCAAAACGTGGCGCGACGACTGCCTGCGTGTCAGGTTGTTGCTTGCTGGCTGCTCTGATCGGCGGGATACGCACCAGATCGCCCAATACCAGGCGATAAGTGGCATCGATGCGCTTGCTGTTGACGCGCACTTCCCCGCTACGCAGGATGCGATACAAATGGCTTTTGGGAACGCCTTTGAGCTGCTTGGCGAGAAAATTGTCGATGCGCTGGCCTTCCGACCCTTCATCGATAGTGAGCGTGCTCACACTTGCTTTGCTTATATTAGACATCTCACCTATACTACGGAATTCCCGAAGAAAATGCGCTAAGCGCTTATTCGGGAATGAATTAACAGTGATAAACAAATACCTTGGTTAATCTCGCTCGCCAATTAAAATATGTAGCGAATTTGATATACAACATATTGCGCTCAAGCCGCCGCAGACGATATTGCTTAATGCAACGCGCGGCCAGGATTTGCTGGATAAACTGAATTTTAGCCGATATTGACGGCTAAGCTGAGACAGAATCAGTGACAGAATCAATTGCATAGAGGCTCACCCGACAGTTTTCGAGTGTTTTCGTTAACAAATTCAATCTGATATCTTTTTAGCATGAGGTGTCGGTTAAGTCTTTTTCCCGCACGTGGAAAAGACCGGTCGCGATGATCGTGACCATGCGGGTTTTCTCTCCTGCTTGAGGACTGAATGAATACTCAGTCCATAGTAGTTCAGTCTCTCACTCCAGCCATCCTCCTGCCGTTTTACACGGCAAGGTCTGCATGCCCGCTATGAGCGCGGGAGTCACACAATGAAACGCATGCTATTCAATGCGACGCAGTCAGAAGAACTGCGCGTCGCGATTGTCGACGGGCAAAAACTGATCGATCTCGATATAGAATCCGCCGGCAAGGAACAACGTAAGAGCAATATCTACAAGGGTGTCATCACCCGCATCGAGCCTTCCCTGGAAGCTGCTTTTGTCAATTATGGTACCGATCGCCACGGCTTTTTGCCATTCAAGGAAGTAGCACGCAGCTATTTCCAGGGTGACGCGGATGGGCGCTCCAGCATAAAGGATGCCCTGCGCGAAGGCCAGGAACTGATTGTCCAGATCGACAAGGACGAGCGCGGCAACAAGGGCGCGGCCCTCACTACCTTCATTTCATTGGCTGGTCGTTACTTGGTATTAATGCCGAACAACCCGCGCGGCGGTGGCGTATCGCGCCGCATCGAAGGCGAAGACCGCAGCGAACTGCGCGACGTGATGACACAACTCGAAACACCTGGCGGCATGAGTATTATCGCCCGTACCGCAGGCATAGGCCGCAATCTTGAAGAATTGCAATGGGATTTGAACTACCTGTTGCAACTGTGGACCGCAGTTGAAGGTGCGTCCACCATGCAAAGCGGCCCTTTCCTGATTTATCAGGAAGGCAGCCTGGTGATTCGCGCCATCCGCGATTACTTCCAGCCGGATATCGGCGAAATCCTCATCGATACGCCAGAAATTCACGAACAAGCCTTGCAGTTCATGAACCACGTGATGCCGGGCAATGTGGCGCGCGTAAAGCTTTACCAGGATGAAGTTCCGCTATTCTCGCGCTTCCAGATCGAGCATCAGATTGAAACCGCGTTCTCGCGCGAGGTGCGCCTTCCGTCTGGCGGCGCCATCGTGATCGATCACACCGAAGCACTGGTGTCGGTAGACGTTAACTCCGGTCGCTCCACCAAGGGCAGCGATATCGAACAAACCGCGTTCAATACCAATCTTGAAGCAGCAGAAGAAGTGGCTCGCCAATTGCGCCTGCGCGACCTGGGTGGCCTGGTGGTCATCGACTTTATCGATATGGAAAGCCAGCGCAATCAGCGCGAAGTGGAAAACCGCCTGCGTGACGCACTGCATTATGACCGCGCACGTGTACAAACCGGCAAGATCTCCCGCTTCGGCTTGCTGGAATTGTCGCGTCAGCGCCTGCGCCCCAGCCTCGGCGAAACCAATCACATCCCCTGCCCGCGCTGCCATGGCACCGGACATATTCGCGGCATAGAATCGACCGCCCTGCATATCCTGCGCATCACGCAGGAAGAAGCGATGAAGGAAAACAGCGCGGTCATCCAGGTGCAATTGCCGGTGGAAGCCGCCACCTTTTTGCTCAATGAAAAACGTGCAGAAATCCACGCCATCGAACAGCGTATGGGCGTGGAAGTCGTGTTGATTCCTAACATCCACATGGAAACACCTAACTACAGCATCATGCGCGTGCGCCATGATGACGTGAAGGAAGAAATCAGCCGCGCCAGCTATGAAATGGTTGAACTGCCCTCGGTGGTTGAGGAAACTGCCAGCACAGCACCAGAAGCCAAGCCTGTACGCGTTGAAGCAGCGGTCAAAGGCATTACTTCAGCCTCTCCCGCGCCAATATCAAGCGCCAAAACCGTGGCAAAAGTTTCCTTATTTGGTCGGGTCAAGTCCTGGCTGGGTAAAATTACCGCAGCCAAAGAAGAAGCACCTGAAAGCACCGTTAAACGCGAAGCCAGCCGCAGCAGCCAGCGTCGCGGCGGTCGCAACAAAAGTGGGCAGCGTACCGGTAACGAACGCGGCGAACGTGGCACTACCGAGCGCCCAAGTGTTGAACGCTCAGTTGCCGGCAATGAGCGTAATAGCCGTCAGCAGCAACAGCGTCCGCCACAGCAACGCCCGGAAAAAGCGGAGCGTCCGGAAAAAGTAGAACGCGAAAAGCCGGCAATGACGCAAGTGGCGCAACCAGCCGCTAATGCAGAGTCTGCCGGAGAACCGCGCCGCAGCCGCCGTGGTGGTAGAGGTGGTAGAGGTGGCCGTGGAGAGGGTGCAGACCGTCCGCCACGTGGCGAAAATACCCAACGTCCGAACGCCAACGTAGCAGCAGAAGGCGGCAAGACGATAGATCAGGCACGTACTGAAACCGTTGCGGAAAACAAGCAGGCACCGATGGCAGAGGCTTATACGCCAACCACCATGCCGATGTTTGAGACGGCAGTTGAAACCCCGCAAGCGGCAGCTACAGCGCCGGTGGCATCAACCAATCCAGCGCCAGTAAAAGAAAAGGCTGTGGCCGCTGAAGCAGACGCAGTTGCGGTGAAAAGCACAGAAAAGCCGGGGAAAAAGCCACGTGCACCGCGCCATCGCAAACCAGAAGGTGAAGCCAAACCCATCGTTATCGCTGACATTGCCACTAGCGGTCTGGAATTGGTGGAAACCAAGTCCAAAAGCCAAACCGTAGCGGTAACGTCAGAACCGGAAACGCCGCGCGCCCCGCGCAAGCCAGCCGCCTGGCAGCAGAAAGCTGGCGAGAAGGCCAAGGAAGAACCGCTGGTGATGATAGAAACGCAAAAGTAAAAAGCGTTAGGCAGCAAAACAAAAAGCCCCGACGTATCGGGGCTTTTTTATTCTTTAAAGTTGTTTGATGCGTCGGCGACGTGATATGGTTTAATTAATGGGTGCGTTGATTCAAAAAGTATATCGATGCTGCCCTTTTAGTTGAAAGATATTTCCACATCTGTAGATATGGCTCAGTATCCTCGCGAAAACCAACCATAAACTCGTTGAACATTTTTGAGGGATCACGAGTAAT
>JADGRN010000055.1 GCA_017880825.1 Methylophilaceae bacterium
GAAATTGCGTCTCAATGGCAGCAAGGTCAGCAAAAATATCGGCGTGATCGAATTCCAGATTATTCAGGACGGCGGTACGCGGACGGTAATGGACGAATTTGGAACGCTTGTCGAAAAAGGCGGTGTCGTATTCATCGGCCTCAATCACAAAGAAAGGTGACTGACTTTTCGCATCTTGGCTTGGCGCACCGGGCAGGCGCGCAGAAATACCGAAATTTTGCGGTATGCCGCCAACCAAGAATCCTGGTGCTAAACCTGCATATTCCAATACCCAAGCCAACATAGAGGATGTCGTAGTTTTTCCGTGCGTACCTGCGACAGCGAGTACCCACTTACCTTGCAGCATCTCCTCCGCCAGCCATTGCGGGCCTGAGGTATAGGGCAAGCTGCGATTGAGAATTTCTTCCATGAGCGGATTACCGCGCGACACCACATTACCTATAACGTAAATGTCTGGATTAAGGTTGATCTGCTCTGGTGAGAAGCCTTCGATCAGTTCGACACCTTGCGCTTCAAGCTGGGTACTCATGGGCGGGTAGACGTTGACGTCGCAGCCGGTAACCCTATGACCAGCCTGTTTTGCCAATACGGCAATGCCGCCCATGAATGTGCCGCAGATGCCGAGAATATGGATATGCATATAAAATGAATGCGGCTGATTAAATTATTGTAGCAAGCTCATAGTTTGTAAGCATTTTTTATTAAACCATTGTCACGACAGATTCGGTGCCAGCCATCTCTCAAGATATTGTTTCGGTAAACCGCGTCTGTTGGCCATATCGGTTAGCTGATCTTCACCAATTTTATCGACGCTGAAATATTTGGATTCTGCATGTGCGAAGTAAAAACCCGACACCGACGCGCCGGGAGACATGGCGAACGATTCAGTCAACTGCATGCCGATCTCTTCACACTGCATCTGCTTAAACATATCGGACTTGACCGTATGGTCGGGGCAGGCTGGATAACCCGGTGCCGGGCGAATACCTTGATATTTTTCTTCGATGAGTTCTTTTTTGGTCAGTTGTTCATCCGCTGTATAGCCCCACAAATCGGTGCGTACACGCTCATGCAGATGCTCTGCAAACGCTTCGGCCAAACGATCGGCGAGTGATTTCAGCATGATGCTGCTGTAGTCATCATGTGCTTGTTCAAAACGCTTTTCATGCTTCTCGATACCGAGGCCGCCAGTGACTGCAAACATGCCGATGTAATCGGCAATGCCGGAAGGCTCTCCATCTATCATCTTGGGAGCGATGAAATCCGCCAGACACTGGTTCGGGCGAGGCACGCCATCAATCACTGGTTTTACCGTCTGCTGGCGCAAACCATAGTAGGTAAACGCAACCGTGGTGCGCGTTTCATCGGTGTAAATCTCGATATCGTCATCATTAATTGTGTTGGCGGGCAGCAGCGCAACCACGCCATTGGCAGTCAGCCAGCGGTTATCGATGAGTTTCTTCAACATTGCCTGGCCTTCAGCAAACAATTTGCTCGCCGCGTCGCCAACGATTTCGTCTTTAAGAATCGCCGGGTAAGCCCCCGCCAGATCCCAAGTCTGGAAGAATGGCCCCCAGTCTATGTACTGTGCAAGGGTGGCAAGATTGATATTTTTGAATACACGGCGCCCGATGAATTTGGGTTTTACCGGAGCATATTTGCCTGTAAATTCCAGCTTGGCCTTATTGGCGCGCGCATTGGCCAATGACAGCAATGGCGTCCCTTTTTTATTGGCGTGTTGGGTGCGCACACGATCATAGTCAGCGGCGACTTCCTCAATATAGGCCTCACGATGTTCCGGCGTGAGCAGGGACTGCATCACCGATACCGATCTTGATGCATCGGGAATATAGATCACCGGCCCTTCATAGTGAGGCGCGATCTTGACCGCGGTATGCGCGCGCGAAGTGGTCGCACCGCCAATCAGCAACGGCGTTTTCAAGCCCAGGAAATGCGGATCGCGCTGCATTTCGCGGGCAACGTGCGCCATCTCTTCAAGTGATGGGGTTATTAAACCGGAAAGACCAATAATGTCAGCATTCTCCGCCTTGGCCAGCGCCAGAATCTCGGAAGCCGGCACCATCACACCCATGTTTACGACTTCAAAGTTGTTGCATTGCAACACCACCGAAACAATGTTCTTGCCGATGTCATGCACATCACCCTTGACCGTAGCGATGACCATTTTGCCCTTGGGTTTTGCCGCGATGCCGGTCTTTTTTTCTTCGAGCTGCTTTTCTTCCTCGATGAATGGAATCAGGTGCGCCACCGCCTGCCTCATGACTCTTGCCGATTTAACCACCTGCGGCAGGAACATTTTGCCCTGGCCAAACAAATCACCCACAACGTTCATGCCATCCATCAGCGGGCCTTCAATCACGTTGATCGGGCGACCGCCGCTATTCATGATTTCCAGCCGGGCTTCTTCGGTATCCTCGACGATGTATTCGGTGATGCCATGCACCATGGCATGCGTCAGGCGCTTTTGCACCGGCATCGGATTTTCCGGGGTACCGCGCCATTCCTGTATTGATGCCTCTTTTTTGCCGCCGGCGGTCAACGTGCCAGCGATTTCAACCATGCGCTCAGTAGCATCCGGGCGGCGATTCAATACCACATCTTCAGCCCGCTCACGTAATTCGACGGGCAGGTCGTCATACACACCCATCATGCCGGCGTTGACGATACCCATGGTCATTCCGGCTTTAATCGCATGATAGAGAAATACCGTGTGGATCGCTTCGCGCGCCGGATCATTGCCGCGGAAACTGAAACTCACGTTCGATACGCCGCCGGAAATTTTCGCGTGTGGCAGATTTTCACGTATCCAGCGCGTGGCATTGATGAAATCAACCGCGTAATTGTTATGCTCTTCGATGCCAGTCGCAATCGCGAAAATATTGGGATCAAAAATGATATCTTCAGGCGGGAAGCCAATTTTTTCCAGCAGCAGGTCATAAGCGCGTTTACAAATCTCGATCTTGCGCTCAAACGTATCCGCCTGGCCTTTTTCGTCAAATGCCATGACGATGACCGCCGCGCCATAACGGCGGCACAGCTTGGCCTGGCGCAGAAACTCTGCTTCGCCCTCTTTCATCGAAATCGAGTTGACGATGGCTTTGCCCTGCGCGCACTTCAGACCCGATTCAATCACCAGCCATTTGGAGGAATCAATCATGATGGGCACGCGCGCGATATCCGGCTCGGACGCAATCAGATTGAGGAAATGCGTCATCGCGGCAACCGCGTCAAGCATGCCCTCATCCATATTGATGTCGATGATTTGTGCACCGTTTTCGACTTGCTTACGTGCAACCGCCAGCGCCTCGTCGTATTTCCCATTCAAGATCAAGCGCGCAAACGCTTTGGAACCAGTCACGTTGGTACGCTCACCCACATTGACGAACAGCGAGTTGTCATCAATGGTGAATGGCTCCAGTCCCGCCAGCCTTGTGACGTGGATAGGTTCCGGGACCCTGCGCGGTGCAATATTTCTAAGCTCATCAGCAATCGCCTTGATGTGTGCGGGCGTAGTGCCGCAACAGCCGCCGGCGATGTTCACAAAGCCGCTCTCGGCAAACTCCTTGAGTAGTGATGAGGTGTCTTTTGGCTTTTCATCAAAGCCCGTATCGGACATCGGGTTGGGCAGACCGGCGTTGGGATAGATGCAGACGAAGGTGTCGGCAATCTGCGCCAGCTCTTCGGCATAAGGCCGCATCAAGGCAGCACCCAGTGCGCAATTCAAGCCGATGGTCAGAGGTTTGGCATGACGCACTGAATTCCAGAACGCAGCTACGGTTTGCCCGGAGAGGATGCGTCCGGAAGCATCGGTGATGGTGCCGGAAAGCATAATGGGCAGGCGCTTGCCACTCTCTTCAAAGAAAGTATCAATAGCAAACAGCGCGGCCTTGCAGTTGAGCGTATCGAAAATGGTCTCGACCATGAGGATATCCACACCGCCTTCGACCAGTCCGCGCGTCTGTTCAAGATAGGCCGCCACCAGTTGATCGAAATTGATGTTGCGCGCGGCAGGGTCATTCACATCCGGTGAAATTGCCGCGGTTTTGGGTGTCGGCCCCAAGGCACCGGTGACAAAACGTGGTTTATCAGGCGCGGCGTATTTATCGCAGGCGGCGCGCGCTATTTTGGCAGCTGCCACGTTCATCTCGTAGGCCAGATGGGCCATGTGGTAATCGTCCTGTGCGACACTGGTAGCGCCAAAGGTGTTGGTCTCGATGATGTCGGCACCAGCGGCCAGATACTGCTCGTGGATTTCCTGAATGATGTGTGGCTGCGTCAAGTTCAACAACTCGTTGTTGCCTTTGACAAACAATTCGCGCGCGCCTGCGGACGCAGCAAAATCAGCGAAACGCTGGCCGCGGTAATCCTGCTCCGTCAGCTTGTATTGCTGGATCATGGTGCCCATTGCGCCGTCCAGAATCAGGATGCGGCGCGCAAGCAGGTCTCGCAGCAGGGTTTCGGTAGAGGAAATACTGTCTTGTTTCATGTCAAATTTTCAAAGGTCAATATGCCGTAAACCTTTGAGCCAGGTTGGGTTTTGCGAAGAGGTACGTATTATAACGCAACTAAGGAAGCAGCTCTTAAGAAGCCCTGAAGAAGTGAGCGAGCGGGATGAAGTGCAAGGCGCACGGAGTGCAGAATCCGAGACAGTACAAGTAGTACGGCGAGGATACGAGCACCGCGCAACGCTGCAATTCGCCCGCGCAGCCACTTATTCATAGCTTCCTTATGCCAGATTGGCGCCCAGCAGATTACCTATCCAGTAAGTCAGCAGCCCTGCTGCGCCACCGATGAATAGCATGCGAAGGCCGCCCAACACGGCATTTCGCCCAGTAAACAATGACAATGTTGCACCTACACCAAACAAGAACAACGCGGTTAGCCCTATAGAAACTTGCAGGGCATGCTGCTGAATTGCGAATAGATAAGGCAATAAGGGGATTGCGCCACCCGCAGTAAAAGCAAAAAATGACGAGGATGCCGCCAGCCAGGGTGAGCCCAGTTCATCTGGATTGAGGCCAAGCTCCTCGCGCGCCAATGTATCCAGGCCCACTTCCGGGTCAGCAATCATGCGTAGCCCCAACGCTTTGGCTTCGCCTTCCGGCATACCGCGCGCAATGTATATCAAAGCCAGTTCTTCGGCTTCCTCTTCCGGATATTGCGCCAACTCCGCGCGTTCCAAACCTATCTGGTATTCGAACATCTCACGCTGCGAACGCATCGAAATATACTCGCCTGCCGCCATCGAGAAAGCGCCGGCGAGCAAGCCTGCAATCCCGGTCAGCAATATCGTGCTATTGGTGCTTGCCGCACCCGCCACGCCCAGCACCAGGCAGGCAATGGATACCAAGCCGTCATTGACGCCAAACACTGCGGCACGCAAGCCGCCACTGCTACTCGTACCCCGGTGGCTGGCACCGACTTCTTCTATCGAGGTAGGCACCGGATGAAAGCCCAGTACGCGCTGATTTGAGTAAACCGATAACCCGCGAATTTTAATTGCAGCGAGGATAGGTT
This sequence comes from Methylophilaceae bacterium, assembly GCA_017880825.1. Lineage (GTDB taxonomy): Bacteria > Pseudomonadota > Gammaproteobacteria > Burkholderiales > Methylophilaceae > JADGRN01. The sequence goes on from JADGRN010000055.1 coordinate 5,539, forward strand.
TGATGTTTTGCGGCCCAATACTTCGAATCAGCCATGCCACAATTTTGGTGCGCGATTCCGGGGAGTATATTTCAGGCACTTTATGCCCGTTTTTTTCTATTTCCAGCGCCCAGATCTGAGCCTGATTTTCGGCCTCCTGTGCCAGCTGCGAAAACAACTGCTGCCTGGATTTTATTTTTTCTTGCTTGGCAATGATGCGATACAAGTGGGCCGAACGCTTTTCTTCTATCCAATTGTCCAGTGCAGGCATGGCTATATTTCAAACCTTCTGTATTGAACCGCTTCAGCGATATGTACTGGCTTGATGACGCTTTCACCAGCCAAATCTGCGATAGAGCGCGCCACCTTGAGTATGCGGTGATAAGCACGCGCTGAAAGGTTGAGCCGACTGATAGCCTGCTTTAATAGCGCCATGCCTGTGTCATCGGTCAGGCAATACTTATCAATCTCTTTAGTGCCTAACAGAAAATTGGCTTTGCCCTGGCGCTCTATTTGAATCTTGCGCGCACCTTCAACACGCTCACGAATCTGTGCGCTGGCTTCACTGGTGTTACGTGCCGTCAGTTCATCCTCAGGTAAAGCAGGCACCTCAATATGCAAATCAATACGATCCAGCAATGGCCCGGAAATTTTTGACCGGTAACGCGACACCTGATCCGGCGTGCAACGGCATTTACCGTTGAAATGTCCGAGATAACCACAGGGGCAGGGATTCATCGCGGCCAGCAACTGAAAGCTGGCCGGGAAGTCCGCCTGCCGCGCCGCACGTGAAATCGTGATGCGACCTGATTCCAAGGGCTCGCGCAAAACTTCCAGTACCTTGCGGTCAAACTCCGGCAGCTCATCCAGAAACAGCACCCCATGATGCGCAAGCGAAATTTCACCCGGACGCGGAATACTGCCACCACCCACCAGCGCCACGCCTGACGCTGTATGGTGCGGCGAACGGAACGGTCTGCGACGCCATAATTCGATACGAAAGCCACTATTCAACGATTGTATCGCTGCTGATTCCAGCGCTTCCTGCTCGGTCATGGCAGGCAATATGCCGGGAAAGCGACTCGCCAACATCGATTTTCCCGTACCCGGCGGGCCAGACATCAGCACGCTATGCCCGCCAGCCGCAGCAATCTCCAACGCACGCTTAGGCAGTGATTGGCCTTTGACCTCATTGAAATCCGGATATTCTGTGTAACTTATTTGTTCATCTGTCTTGTATGGGGTCAATTGTGTACGACCAGCCAGATGCGCACAGACTTCCAGTAATGATCGTGCGGGTAAAATTACCGCATCACGCACTAAAGCTGCTTCCGCAGCACTATTTTGAGGCAGGATAAAAGCACGGCCGTTACCGCCGATTTGATCTTTCTTCCCTTTACCATTGGTAATGCTGACTGTCATTGCCAGCGCTCCGCGGATCGGGCGCAACTCGCCGGTCAACGCCAATTCACCGGCAATTTCGTATCCATCCAATGATTCTTTGGGTATCTGGCCAGAAGCGGCAAGTATCCCAAGCGCTATGGGAAGATCATAACGCCCGCTTTCTTTAGGCAGGTCGGCAGGCGCCAGATTTACCGTAATACGACGGGCTGGGAAGTCAAACTGCGCAGTTTGCAGGGCTGCGCGCACGCGGTCCTTGCTTTCTTTAACCTCGGCTTCGGGCAAACCAACGATAGTAAAGCTCGGTAAGCCATTGGCCAGATGCACTTCAACCATGACTTCCGGCGCGTCCATACCGGAAAGCGCCCGACTATGTAGTACTGCGAGACTCATTCAAAGGTTTCTCAACTGTTACTTTTCTGCAACATGATTTCCAATTCTGACAGTTTTGCTTCAAGCAAATCGAGCTTTTCACGCGCTTGCCGCAATATATCAGCTTGTACGTCGAATTCCTCCCTGGACACCAGCTCCATTTTGGTGAATGCGCCCTGTAATAGTGCGCGCAAGTTCTTCTGCAAGTCTCCGATCGGAGTATTTTTTGATATCTCTTTGATTTTTATTGATAAATCTTCAATAAACTGGGCATTAAGCATGGCATTCTCCTGAATATTCAGTGCAGTCTAGCAGGTTTTTGGTGCATGCACTCATCACAAAACGCACCGTTTAAGTGCTAAATCCTATAATAAACAATTGTATATTTATATTTCTTTATAAAAAAGATTATTTTAATATTATAACTCCATGTTTTCGATGATTTTATAAATATGGCATGAGTGTTGCTTAATATCTGTTGCTTGATTTTGTTTGTTTTCAATTTTAACTAGAAAGGAAATAACATGCGTAAATCGCTTCTACTGGCAGCTGTAATAGGTAGCTTTTCGCTACCGGCTGCTGTCATGGCGGATGATGCGGCACCCGCCGCTATACCTGCCGACGTACCTACTGCGCACTCCCACCCGGAAGAAGCCCGCGACGTCACGGCTCACCGTGAGGCCCGGGATCAGGTCCAGCACGTCGTAGACCGACCGCGCGCCGAGTTGCTTGAGCTGCGCCGCGCTGAAGCTCGAGACCACCTGCGCCACCCGCGACGCCTTCTCGTCGATCCGGGTCACGACTCCCGAGCTGTCTTCGGCGCTGTAGATCGCCAGCTCCTCCTCGAGCTCGGAGCGTTTCCGGGGGGGCTCGGCGCGCTTCGGCTCTTCGCGGACCTCCTCGTTCCTGGGCGGCTCCTCCTTCGGCTCTTCGCGTCTGGCCACCTCTTTCTTCGGCTCTTCTTTCTTCGGCTCTTCGACCTTCACCGGATCGCGGGTCTTCGCCTCGGGCGGCGCGTCCTCGTCCTTGCACTTCTTCCCCTTCTTGCACTTCTTCTTCTTCGGCTTCGGCGCGGGCACCACCTCGGGCCGGGGCTCCTCTTTGGGCGCCTCCTTCACCTCGGGCTGGGGCCGCTTCGCTTCGCCCGAACCGTCTTCGTTGAGCACCAGCACCCGCGCCGGCTTCCCCGCGGTCATGAAGAGCGGAACGCGCTCTCCGTCCCGGTTGACGCCCTCAACGTAGTACTCGACGCCGGGGGGAACCATCCGCGAGGCGGGCAGCGTGCCGCGGTAAAGATCGCCGTACTGCAGCTCCATCTTGAGGTCGACGTAGTCCTCACCGGGCCCGCGATAGCGCAGCACCAGCTTGTCGAAGGTGACAGTGCCGGCCACCGAGCCGTCGACCTGAAACGGCTCGCTCGCCTTCGCCTGGCCGGGAGCGGTGTGCACGAAAGCCGACCTCGGGGTCAGATCGAGCGTCTTCGGATCAGCTCCGAGCGCCAGGG
>JADGRN010000193.1 GCA_017880825.1 Methylophilaceae bacterium
TGCCAGACGCGAACCCGCACCGAGGAAGATATTGTTCATCAATTCCGCTTTCATCACGCAAGCCACATTGGGCAGGCGTGAGATCACCATCACCGCGTCCAGCAGGCAAGGGTGATTGGGTGCAATAATCAGCGGCGTCTCGCCGCGCAAGGCATCAAGCGCAGTCAAATCAAAATGACAGCGGCGCGACCAGGTCAGGCTGGCAAGATAGGCACGGAAAACTGCCATGATGACCAGACGCCCCAACGCACTTGCACGACGTGATGGCATCAACGGATACAGCATTCCCGCAACCAGCGTCCAGCTCAGGCACAGCAAGCCGAGCCAAGCCAGGCCCAAATATAGCAGCAGATAATCGTAGATGCCTAATAATATTCGCCAGGCATCGCTCATGGCTTACCCCGGCCTGCGCCCGATAACGTCAACGAATGCCCTGCAGTCGCCTCGATTTCCAGTAGCAGATCGGGTCGGCAGATATCTGCCTGCAAAAAAACCGCCTTGAATTCAGCACCAATGCTACGTTGCATTTCCTCTCTTATCAGCAACATATCGGCGACGTGGCGCACATATACCCGGTAGTACAAATTCGCGAGATTAAATAGCGGCTGGCCAGACTGGCGATTGGCTTCATCGAGGACAGCCTTGATATTGGCCAGTGTTTCTCGCGTTTGCGCCACCACATCCTTTGCATGCAGTGTTTCGTGCCCCACAATACTGGCGGTACCCGAAATGAACAAAAGTGCATCCTGCCCCAAGCTTACCAGGCTGGCACGCGAAAAACTGGGGCTGCGCGGACCGTATTGTAGTGGGTATCGATAGGCGCTCATTTGCCGCGGATTTTCAATGGCGAGTGGCGCTGTACGCCCGGCCAGAACAGCAATAATAAGCGGATTCTGCGCCATCGCTGGGGTATACCCCAGCGCGCAAGCGGCTGGAACCTTACCGATGACTTCGCGTCCGCAAGCCAGGAAAGCGTCCTGACGCCCCAGGGTAAATTGATGGTAGCGCTCCAGCCCGTGACTGGCGCCATTGATGTCCGCCATATAATTCCAGAAACGCAACACAAACGGATAATCCAGCTCATCGAGCAAGGCAAATATCTGCCGGTAAGCCGATTCAGTGGCATGCTGCAATGGTGTCTGCTGGTTTTGCTCTGATGGTGCTGCAGGCACTTCCGGCATCACCATTACGCCAAACAGCGTTTCGTTGTCGCAGCGGTAGCGCAGGGCGCCGCGCTGTCCCTGCGTTAAAGCGGTCTGGCTGCGCCAGATCTCGCAACAACAATCGGCACCATCAATAATGGACATCGGCACCTGGATAAAAGGCGGTCCTGACAGATGGTCGAAATTATCCTGCCCAGCAAATTGGGAAGGATGGGAGAAACAGAGGCTCCCCAGCACGCTGTTCTTCCATTGCCCGGACTGGCCGGCGAACTCAGAAAAAGACAGATGGGTGCTCTGCAACACCGTTGCCGCCGGCTTCATCAATCAGGCCTGCTTTGCCATGGCAACGGCTTTAGCCCCTGACCGCAACCGACATCGAGTATGGTAAAAGGCAGCTCTGCTTCGATATATTGCAATAGCGATTGAATATTCTGGCTGAGTGGCTTAATAATCAGTACTATGCCCTGTGGAATATCCCATGGGGATGTCGCCTTGCCACTCACCACAATTCTCACATCGATGATCGTTCATGGTTTGGGAAAGAATGAGATGGTCGCTTCCGCAAAAACGACAAACAAGCTGCTCAGCCGTGGCTTTAACTTCTGCGTCATGATGCTCATGGGCAACCTTGGTACTACCTAGCGCGTACTTATTATCCATGGTGTTCTCCACAGTAAATTTTTTCATGCAGCAAACACAATTCAGTAAATTCTAGTGCTGATAGTAAACCTTTAGCCCGTTGTATGGAATACACCTGAAAGTCCAAACTTTACACGGCAACGGATTGGAGGTTATATGTTCGTTACAGAACATATAAGTTGCAGTTCTTGACATATATCAAAACGATTCATTATCCATACCCCTAGAATGCACTTATGAAATTAGGTTTATTAACTGTCTAAAGCAGATTTGCGAGGCTCATATGCCCGAGTCGCATGATCCACATCAGAACCACCTACTTGACGCACTGACTGAGGCGGAATACGAGTGCCTGTCTCCCCATCTTGAACTGATCGAGATGCCGCTGGGCAAGGTGCTTTACGAGCCTGGCCAAAAATTAAAGCATGTCTATTTCCCGACCACTTCTATCATGTCGCTGCTGTATGTCATGGAGGATGGCGCATCGGCCGAAATCGCCGTGGTCGGCAATGAGGGCATACTCGGCATTTCGCTGTTCTTGGGCGGCGAAACCACGCCGAGCCGGGCCGTGGTGCTGAATGCGGGTTACGGTTATCGGCTGAAAGCGCAGTTCTTAAAGGATGAATTTAATCGCGCCGGGCCGATGCAGCGCCTGCTGTTGCGCTACACCCAGGCGCTGATTACACAGATGGCGCAGACTGCGGTATGCAATCGGCATCATTCGGTGGATCAGCACCTGTGCCGCTGGCTGCTGCTGAGTCTCGACCGCCTGTCAAGTGAGGAATTGACCATGACCCAGGAGTTGATTGCCAATATGCTGGGCGTGCGGCGCGAAAGCGTCACCGAGGCCGCAGGCAAATTGCATCGACTGGGATTGATTAATTACAGTCGTGGCCACATCAAGGTGCTGGACCGGCCGGGTTTGGAAGCGTTAGTTTGCGAGTGCTACCCAGTGGTCAAAGCGGAATTTGATCGCCTGCTGCCTTCTCTTCACGGCATAGCC
>JADGRN010000194.1 GCA_017880825.1 Methylophilaceae bacterium
TGCAAGCGCGCCTCGGTGACGGCAGGCGATAGCGCACGCTGGCGCAGGTTGAAATAGCCGAGCAGGATGCCGGTGATGATCAGGGTCAGGATCAAGCTGTGAGGAAGCGGCGGCATGGAATCAGGCCCGAATATACTGATAGCAAAATAATAAGACAGACTGGTGATGAATAGCTCCAGCGCCAGGATTACCAGTACGCTCCAGCGGTAGGGAAGTCTTTTCAGAACAGGCTGGCAGGCGTAAAGCAGCAGCAAGCTCAGCAGCAGAATTGGCTGCAGCGCTGCGGAAAGCTCAGCCAGCGCTGGCAGAATCTCGTTCAGATTGCCGGAACGCAGAATGGCTGCGATCAGCGCCATTAAATTGGTCAGCAGCAGTATGCGCAAACTCACCCCGAGATTGCGCAAATCCGGTAGACGTGCGGCTGGCTGCATCGTAAAGGTTGTGTTTTGCTTTATACTTGACATATAAGCATATTATTCTTAACCAAATTTTTGCATGCAAGATAAATTCAAAGAAAACGCCAAAATCGAAAATATCTCTAAAAATTGGTCGGGTCGTTTCAATGAGCCGGTCGCTGAATTGGTCAAGCACTATACCGCTTCGGTCGGCTTTGACCAGCGGCTGGCTGAGTTTGATATCCAGGGCTCGCTGGCACACGCCCGTATGCTTGGCGCGCAGGGCATTATCAGCGTGGCTGACGTGCAGGCGATAGAGCACGGCCTGGCTGAGATTCTGCAGGAAATTAAATCCGGCAGCTTTGCATGGCTGCTGGAACTGGAAGATGTGCATCTCAACATCGAAAAGCGCCTGACGGACAAGATCGGTGATGCCGGCAAGCGCCTGCATACCGGCCGTTCACGCAATGACCAGGTGGCCACCGATGTGCGCCTATGGTTGCGGGCTGTCACGGACGAGGTGATTACACACATTCGCAAGCTGCAACTGGCGATTGTCGATCTGGCCGAACAGCATGTCGATACCGTGATGCCCGGCTTTACCCACCTGCAAGTGGCGCAGCCGGTCACTTTTGGCCATCATTTGCTGGCCTATTTTGAGATGCTGCAACGCGACGCAGCGCGTTTTGCCGATGCGCGCAGGCGTATCAACCGCCTGCCGCTGGGCGCCGCGGCGCTGGCAGGCACCAGCTACCCGATCAACCGTGAAATGGTGGCGCATGAACTGGGCTTCGACGGCGTCTGCGAAAATTCGCTGGATGCGGTGTCGGACCGCGACTTCGCCATCGAATTCACGGCCTGTGCCGCGCTGGTGATGACCCACCTGTCGCGCTTTTCCGAAGAGCTGATTCTGTGGTCCAGCCCGCGCTTCGGCTTTATTGATATTGCCGACCGCTTCTGCACCGGCTCCTCCATCATGCCGCAGAAAAAGAATCCGGACGTGCCGGAGCTGGTGCGCGGCAAGACCGGCCGCGTTAACGGCCACCTGGTGGCCTTGCTGACACTGATGAAAGCCCAGCCGCTGGCCTATAACAAGGACAATCAGGAAGACAAGGAGCCGCTGTTCGATAGCGCTGATACCTTGCTGATGAGCTTGCAAATCTATGCCGACATGCTGGGCGGCATCAAGGTGGACAAGGCTGCCATGCGCCTTGCCGCAGCTGAGGGCTATGCCACCGCCACCGATCTGGCGGATTATCTGGTGAAGAAAGGCACGCCGTTCCGCGATGCGCATGAAGCGGTGGCACTGGCGGTGCGCCACGCCGCAGGCAAAGGTTGCGATTTAGCCGATCTGCCATTGCAGGAGCTGCAACAATTCAGCCAACTTATTGCCGACGATGTTTACGCCGTACTGACGCTGGAAGGCTCGCTGGCCAGCCGCAACCACATCGGCGGCACGGCGCCGCAGCAGGTAAAACAGGCGATTGCACGTGCAAGGGTGCGGCTGTCAGCTGGCTGAGATGACCATGTTATGGATACCTTGATGGCAATTGCTTTTGAAATAAGCGCTTACTAGAATTATCCCATGTTCAAATCACCGGCATTGCTTCCAATTCTCGCAGTTCTTTTATTGTGCAACCCGCTCCCTGCCAATATTCAGGCGCAGGGTGCGCAAGCAGCGGCTCGTGTCATTGCGTCAAGCGAAACTCCAGCAACAGCGGTCATTGCCGGATTTTTGCCTGACCTCATCGCGTCTGCCGCCGCCGCAGAAACGGAAACTTCGCAGCAACAGCCGCAGGATCAACCGCCCCAGAAAAGTGCTGGGCTGAGGTCTCTGGCATCGGCGGCAGCACTTGTCTTTATAGGGTTTATGCTGGGGTTGCTGGCATCTTACGCCTACCGCAAGTACCTCCTGTCGCGGGAACAAGAACAGATTTTCCTGGAAACTTTAAATTCTTTAAATCCTGAGCAAGCTGAACCGGCCAAGAGCGTGCGGTTGGCATCCGTTCCTGCTCAAGCCAAGCCGGGGAATCCTCTAGCCGATGATACGGAAACGCTGTCGGTGCATGGGCAGTCAATCGCGGATATCCACGGAGGTTTTCTGGTGGATGAACTCGATTCGGTGGTCGAAGAAGCCAAGTTTTTCGTGGCGCTTGGGCATGCGCAACGGGCGATAGATTTGCTGGTGGATCATATCGATACAAATCGCGAAATTTCTGCCGAGTCCTGGATTTACCTGATGGATTTGTATCGCAATCTGGATAACAAAGCGGAGTTCGACGCACTGGCCGTAAGGTTCAAGCATGGTTTCAACGTGGTGGAACCGCAGTGGGATAGCGAACTTGTCGACTTGACGGTACCCGTTAGCCTTGATGAATTCCCACATATTGAAAATAAGCTGGTT
>JADGRN010000056.1 GCA_017880825.1 Methylophilaceae bacterium
TCCGCTTGCAGGATTTATTCTACCGCGAGCGCTTTGCCGCCAAATTGGGCGAAGTGCTGGATTATCATAACTTTGTGCTGAAGAATTACTTCCATGTCGAAACCGTAGATTTTCAGCGTACTCTGGAAGAGGCATTGGCGCTGGCTGAGCAAATCCGTCCGATGGTGGCCGATGTATCCAACATGCTTTACAAAGCCAACCAGGCAGGTGAACGCCTGTTGTTTGAAGGTGCACAAGGCTCCTTGCTGGATGTTGATCATGGCACCTATCCCTTTGTGACTTCCTCCAACACTACCTCTGGCGGTGCTGCGACTGGTTCTGGTGTAGCTCCGCAAATGTTGGGTTATGTTTTAGGCATTACCAAGGCTTACACCACGCGCGTGGGTTCAGGCCCTTTCCCTACCGAGCTGGAAGACGAAATCGGCCAGCATCTGGCGAAAAAAGGCCATGAATTTGGCTCCACCACAGGGCGCGCGCGCCGCTGTGGCTGGTTTGACGCGGCTGCGCTCAAGCGCTCGATTCAGGTGAACGGTGTTTCCGGGCTTTGCGTGACCAAGCTGGATGTTTTAGACGGCATGGAAACGCTGCGCATAGGCGTAGGCTACGATACCAACGGTTGCGTGAAAGATATTTTCCCGGTTGGCGCTGAGGAACTGGCGGGTTGTGTACCGGTGTATGAAGAAATGCCAGGCTGGAAAGAAAGCACTGAGGGCATCAAACGCTATGAAGATTTACCGGTCAATGCCAAAAACTATTTGAAGCGTATGGAGGAAGTATGCGGCGTACCTGTGGACATTATCTCAACCGGCCCTGACCGAGAAGAAACCATCGTGCTGCGCCACCCTTTCGGGGTTTAGGTGAAGCAGACCGAGAAACGGCGCCTGGCATGGGCGCTGACTGGCTCAGGCCATTATCTGCGCGAATGCCTGGACATCATCAACCAGCTCGAAGATGTTGACCTGTTCCTGAGCAAAGCCGCAGCAGAAATCCTGCAACAATACGGCTATAAACATAATGTTGGCCGTGTTTATCAGGACAAAACATCGAGCAGTGTACCGGTTGAGCTGTTTTATGAAGGCAAATACCATACGCTGGTGATTGCTCCCGCCACGTCCAATACGGTTGCCAAGATGGTCGCTGGCATCTCCGACAATCTGGTGACTAACCTCTATGCACAGGCTGGAAAAACTCGTGTCGCCAGCATTGTGTTTGCCTGTGATACAGAGCCGGAACTCGAATCGGAGGCGCCGCGTGAAAACGTGGTCAAAGTCTATCCGCGCCGAATAGACCTGGAAAACATGGAGAAGCTGAAAACCTTTGAAGAAACAACCGTAGCTGGCGATATGCAACAGCTAAAAGCAGCAACCCAAACGCGACTTGCATGTCTGAAAATCTCCTCTTCCTGACCGGCAAGCTTGCCGAGAAAAGCCTGCATAAGGTGCTGGCTGAAATACAGGCGGCGCCTTCCAAAGCCCCAGATTTCAAATATCGCATCGCCCAGATTGGTGTTTCGGTTGCCGCATTGATGACACCTGAGCTCATTGTGCGCCGCTTGCCAGACGCCGGTGATGCCGACAAAATTGTATTGCCCGGCCTATGCCGCGGAGACTTGAGGCTGCTGGAGGAGAAGTACGGCATTCCAGTCGAGCGCGGCCCCGATGATTTGAAGGATTTGCCGCAGTTTTTCGGCCGTGGCGGCAAGGAGCCTGATTTGTCCAAATACGACGTCAAAATTTTTGCCGAAATCGTTGAGGCGCCTGATTTATCAGTGGCAGGCATACTCAAGCGCGCTGAGTTCTATCGCAGCCAGGGCGCCGACGTGATTGATATCGGTTGCCTGCCCAATACACCATTCCCGCATCTGGCGGATGCCATCCAGGCACTTAAATCCGCTGGCTTCAAAGTCAGTGTCGATTCACTGAACAACGATGATTTGTTGCTGGCGGGCAGGGCGGGCGCGGATTACCTGCTGAGCCTTAGCGAAAAATCGCTATGGATTGCCGATGAGGTTGCATCCACGCCAGTTTTGATCCCGTCCAGGCCGGGCAATCTGTCCTCGCTCTATCGCGCCATAGATGCCATGCAGAAAAAGGGCAGGGCATTCATTGCCGATGCCATCCTTGATCCCATTCCTTTTGGCTTGACCGAGTCCATAGTGCGCTATCAGCGCTTGCGCAAACGCTATCCAGATATCGAGATCATGATGGGTATCGGCAATCTGACTGAGTTGACCGATGCAGATACCACCGGCATCAACGCCATGCTGTTTGGCATCATTGCCGAGCTCAAACTGAATGCGGTGCTGGCAACCTCGGTCAGCCCGCACGCTGTTAATGCTGTGGCTGAGGCTGATATTGCCCGACGCGTCATGTTTGCTGCGCGCGAAGACAGGCGTTTACCGCGCGACTACAGCGATGGCTTGCTGGGATTGCACGACCGGCGACCATTCAGTTATTCCGCTGAAGAGATCGCCGAGCTGGCAGCACAGATTAAAGACCCCAGCTTTCGTATCCAGGTCAGCGCAGAAGGGGTACACATCTATAATCGCGATGGCCTGTTTCACGATACCGACCCTTTCAAGCTTTATCCGCACTTAAAAGTTGACGATGATGCGTCCCATGCTTTTTATCTGGGCGTGGAGTTGGCCCGAGCCCAAATCGCCTGGCAACTGAAAAAACACTATAGCCAGGATGAAGAGTTGCAATGGGGCTGCAACACCCCCAAAAAAGACGAAAAAGGCAGGGTTGCGCACCGCGACGCCTCCGTCAAAGAAAAAAGAGCGAAAAAAGCTCAACCATAACCCTTACAGCGATGATTTACGAAACCATAGTTACCAGCGTCAATGCGAACAGTAAACCGCATATTGCACCTTTTGGCATACGTGAGCGTGATGGCCTGGTCTTAATAGCGCCTTTCAGGCCATCAACCAGTCTCGACAATCTGTTGCAAAGTCGCAGTGCTGTCATCAACCTGACCGATGATGTGCGTATATTTGCTGGCGCCTTTACCGGGAAACGCTCGTGGCCTCTAAGTAGAGCCGATAAAGTCAATGGCTATGTGCTTGATGCGGCTCTTGCCCATCGGGAATTGGAGCTGGTTGAAGTCAGGGATGATGCTACCCGTCCGGAGCTATATTTCCGCGTGGTGCATGAAGTCAACCATGCGCCGTTTCGCGGCTTCAATCGAGCGCAGGCCGCAGTCGTTGAGCTGGCCGTGCTGGTCAGCCGCTTGCATATGTTGCCAATAGAAAAGATAGAAACTGAGCTCGCTTATTTGACTATCGCCATCGAAAAAACCGCGGGTGATCGTGAACGAGAGGCATGGGGCTGGCTCGTCGAGCATATTGAAAACTATAAGGCGGCCATGTCAGGAGATAATCTGGCATGACCAAATTGCTTGTCAGTGTCACCAGTGTTGATGAGGCCATGCTGGCTATGGAGTGTGGGGCTGATATCATCGATATCAAAAACCCCGCACAAGGCGCTTTAGGGGCACTGTCGCTATCCGAGACTAAAGATATCGTTCGAGCTGTTAACGGCAATAGATTAATTAGTGCAACCATAGGCGATTTGGAAATGAAGCCCGAATTGCTTGTGTGTGCTATCGAACATACGGTAAACACCGGTGTCGATATAGTCAAGGCTGGATTTTTTGGATTAGATAATCATAGTGAGTGTGTTCAGGCTATGAAGCCACTAGCCGCTAGGGGTGTGCATATAGTGGCTGTACTATTCGCTGACCAGGAGCCGGATTTTGGTTTATTGGCTGAACTTCAGGAAGCCGGGTTTTATGGTGTGATGTTAGACACAGTAAAAAAGGACGGGGACAGTCTGCTGGACTACATTTTGCTTGAAGATTTGCAGTGTTTCGTTAACGCCGCACAGCAGCACAAGCTTAAATCCGGACTCGCGGGCTGTTTGAGGCTGGAGCATGTGCCAACATTGCAGTTGTTGAATCCGGACTATCTGGGTTTTCGTGGTGCGCTCTGTGCTAATTTTGAGCGAAAAGCAGCATTAAGTAGTTATAAGGTACGTAAGCTTCACCAAGTGTTGCATAAAAGCAACAGATTAGTTCTGGATATAGCATAAATTTGAGCTTATGCCTGAAGTATGTTGCCTCTGGAAATGATTATTAGTATATTCAATCATCGATTTGTAATAACTAGGGAGTTTCTCGAAATGAAAAAAAGCCTTTTATGTCTGGCAGTTGCTGGTGTTTTTGGCCTGGCTGCAATTTCCGCAAGCGCAGAGGATATGTTTGAGGGCGCTTGGTATGGAGTGGCCGGTGTTGGCGACATGCATACTGATAACGATCTCAAGGCCCGTGACAACAACTTGTCTGGCTTTATACGCTTGGGCAAAGAGGTTAGCGAACACTGGGATGTGCAGCTTGGTTTAAGTCACTCCCGGGCCGACGAGGATAGTCATGCTTACTCCGGCGGCAAATTTAAACAAACCCTTTTCGGCGTAGATGCGCTTTATGTGTTTAGCCGTGATAAATTCCGTCCGTTCTTGCTTGCCGGTTTGGGCGGCGCGCGTAACACAATTAATTACAACGGTACGCCTGATGCTAATGGCGGCAAGACTTCATGGATGGGTAATGTTGGCTTGGGCTTTCAATATCTGTTTACCGAAAATGTTGGTATGCAGGCCGATTTGCGCCATGTATGGAGCCGTGCTGAAGCCACCAATCTGTTTGGAGGCACCGGTGGCCATGAAACCCAAACGATTGGTAACGACTATCTGAACGTTGGTCTGCTGATCAGATTCCCCGCACCTAAGCAGGTTGCTGCTGCTCCTGAGCCAGCTCCAACACCTGTTGCAGCACCAGAACCAGAACCAATGGCAGCGCCAGTACCAGCACCGGCGCCAGAACCAGCAGCAGTCGGTCCTGCCGAGCCAGCTTTTGAGAAAATCACTTTGGCATCTGAAGTGTTGTTTGCGTTCGACAAATCTGTATTGAAGCCAGAAGGTAAAGAGCGTCTTGATGCCGACGTTGTTGGCAAGATGAAAGCGCACCCGGAAGTGGAATTGGTGTTGATTACTGGCCATACCGACCGTATTGGTAGTGATGGCTATAATCAAAAGCTGTCTGAACGCCGTGCTAATGCGGTCAAAGCTTACTTGGTAAGTCAAGGTATTGCAGAAAACCGTCTGCATACAGTTGGTAAGGGTGAAAAAGAGCCTGTTGTTGATTGCAAGGGTGCACGCACCAAGAGTGTGATTCAATGCCTGCAACCAAACCGTCGTGTGGTTGTAGAAATTGAAGTTCAGCGCCAGAACTAAGTTTATACGTTAGAATAAAAGCCCCGCCTAGCGGGGCTTTTTTATGGCCAATAAATATGATTGAAAATCCATCCACCAAAGTTGATCTGGCGATCGAGGCGCGCTGGGTAGCCCCAGTATTACCTCGTGCAGCCGTGTTGGAACACACCACGGTAGTGATTGACCAGGGCATCATCCGCGATTTGTTGCCGATTCATGAAGCCAGGCAGCATTACAGCCCAGTTTGCGTGATAAGTCTGGATGACCATGTGCTGATTCCCGGCTTGATCAATTTGCATACCCACGCGGCCATGACACTCTTGCGCGGGTTGGCGGACGACATGCCGCTGATGACTTGGCTACAGCAGCATATCTGGCCGGCTGAAGCAGAGTTTGTTTCGGAGCGTTTTGTTCGTGACGGGACTTTACTCGCCAGTGCTGAGATGTTGCGGGGCGGAATTACTTGTTTTAACGACATGTATTTCTTTCCGCAAGCGGCGGCTGAAGCTGTTGCGCAATCTGGGATACGCGCCAATCTGGGCTTGGTGGTGCTGGAATTTCCATCAGCCTATGCCAGTGATGCTGACGACTATATTCATAAAGGGCTGGCTGCGCGCGACGCCATGCGCGACCAGGCGCTGATTACTACCAGTCTGGCGCCACATGCGCCTTATACTATCAGTGATCGCACTTTTGAACGAGTGCTGACTTATGCCGATCAGTTGAGCCTGAACATACACACCCATATTCATGAAACGCATGATGAAATTGCGCAAAGCCAAAAGGAATATGGCATGCGCCCCTTGCACAGGTTATCCAGTTTAGGTTTGTTGGGGCCCAATCTGATTGCGGCGCATTGCGTGCATCTCAATCAGGAGGAGATGGAACTGTTGGCGGAAAATGGCTGCCACATTGCGCATTGCCCGGCTTCCAATCTCAAGTTGGCCAGTGGTATAGCGCCAGTTTCCCGTCTAATGCAGCAGGGCGTTAATATTGGCTTGGGAACAGACGGCGCTTCCAGTAATAATCGCCTGGATATGTTTGCTGAAATGCGCCTGGCCGCGTTATTGGCCAAAGGCAGCAGCGGTGATGCTGCAGCTTTACCCGCCTCGCAGGCGCTGGAGATGGCTACTATCAATGCGGCGCGTGCGTTGGGGCTGGATAACAAGCTAGGTTCGATAGAGCAGGGTAAGATGGCAGACTTGGCAGCCGTGCGTATTGCCGATCCAGAAACCATGCCTTGCTTCGATCCGCTATCGCATCTGGTCTATGCTGCCGGACGCGAACATGTAAGCCATGTCTGGGTGGCCGGTGAACTGCGCTACCAGCAAGGCGTTTTTGCCAATATCGAAGCACAGGAATTAAAGGAGATTGCATCTGTATGGCAGGGCAAACTGAATCAGTTCAAGGCCTGAATGTTGACCCGGCCGAGTTGCAGAAATTTGCCGCGTTGGCCCACCGCTGGTGGGATCCCAACAGCGAATTCAAGCCACTGCATGAAATCAATCCTTTGCGCCTGACTCTCATCGACCAGAAAGTCGCGCTGGCAGGCAAGCGCGTGCTGGATGTAGGCTGTGGCGGCGGCATACTGTCGGAATCCATGGCGCTGAAAGGCGCGCAGGTGACAGGCATAGACTTGGGAGAAAAGGCACTTAAAGTCGCACAACTGCATAAGCTGGAAAGTGGTGTTGATGTCGATTACCGGCTGATTTCAGCGGAAACACTGGCGGCGGAGATGCCACAAAGTTTTGATGTGGTGACCTGCATGGAAATGCTGGAACATGTACCAGACCCCGCCGCAGTGGTGAACGCATGTGCCACGCTGGTCAAACCTGGCGGCATGGTGTTTTTTTCCACCATCAACCGCAATCCCAAGGCCTATTTATTCGCGGTGATTGGCGCGGAGTATGTGTTGAATTTGTTGCCGCGCGGTACGCATGAGTATGAAAAATTCATCAAGCCTTCAGAATTAAGTGCCTGGTCGCGTCGCGCTGGCCTCAGCCTGAATGGCTTGACCGGCATGAGTTACAACCCGCTGAGCAAGCGTTATTGGCTGGGTGATGACGTGTCGGTCAATTACATGCTGTATACAACGAAGTAATCACAGTGCTGCAACTGATCCTGTTTGACCTTGACGGCACCTTGCTGGATACCGCACCAGACTTGGGTTTGGCGCTCAATATGCAGCGTCAGCGCCATGGTTTGCCACCCATGCCGCAAACACAGATACGGCCGCATGCCTCCCATGGTTCCGAGGGTTTACTTGCCATTGGGTTTGGCCTGACGCCGGAACATGCAAATTTTAATGCGATGCGAACAGAATACCTTGATCTGTATGATCAGGTTTTCACACGTTCGCCGGTCTTGTTTGATGGCATTGCCCAGTTATTGCAGGATATCGAGTGCGCAGGCTTGCGTTGGGGAGTGGTGACCAATAAGCCGCGGCGATTCACGCAACCCCTGCTCAAAGCAATTGAATTGGAGCAACGCGCGGCCTGTGTTGTTAGCGGCGATGATGCTATCCGTAGTAAACCGCATCCGGATACGCTGTTATTAGCCTGCGAGCAGACGGCAACTGCCCCGGAAAACTGTCTTTATGTAGGTGATGCGGAGCGTGATATTCAGGCAGCGCATGCCGCGCAGATGCGCACGGTGATTGCAGGCTATGGCTATATTGATGGCAACGACCAGCCGGAAAAGTGGGGGGCAGACGCCATCATCGATAAGCCATCAGAGCTTACTGCGTTTTTCCACAAGGTTTAACCGGCTTCATACTGCCTTAACTGACGCTGCGCCGCTCCATCATGGCCTGTGCTAAGGTTCCGCTATCTACATGCTCTATTTCCCCGCCCATCGGCAGGCCGCGTGCGATGCGACTTACTTTAAGACCGCGAGCACTCAGTAATCGACTGACATAATGTGCGGTGGCTTCGCCCTCAACGGTGTAATTGGTAGCCAGGATAATTTCTTCGACGATACCGTCCTGTGCGCGCTTGATCAGCCGATCCAGATGAATTTCTTTAGGCCCGACGCCGTCCAGTGGAGAAAGCCTGCCCATCAGCACGAAATACATGCCTTGATAGGCGTGGCTTTGCTCCAGCATGAGCAGGTCTGTGGGCATCTCTACCACGCACAACAGAGAACCATCACGTTTGCCAGAGGCGCACAAAGGGCAGACTGGCTGTTCGCTGAAGTTATTGCACATGCTGCAATGACTGACCACTTGCAGCGCATTGTTTAGCGCTTCGGCCAGCATATCGGCGCCTTTGCG
>JADGRN010000057.1 GCA_017880825.1 Methylophilaceae bacterium
GCCTTCATGTCCGGCACCATCAAGTATCTGCCATCGGCAGTTATGTTGATATCCGCAGCTGACTTGAAGCCGTCTTTAAGCAGTTCGACTTTGCCATCCTTGCTGACGGTAAACACTTTGCCATTGGCCCAATCGCTGACATAAAGCACACCTTTTTTACTGCGTACAATGCCATCACCGCCGCCAAAACCTTCTGCAATTTTGGTCAGTTTTCCGGTTGCGATATCGATGTGATAAAGCATGCCGGATGCAAGATCCACCTCCAGCAATGTGCCCTTGCCATCCATCAGCAAGCCATTTGGCGCTAATACACCCGCGTCTTTTTTGCCGTCAGTAATCAGCGTAACCTTGCCCGCCTTGTTGATGCGATAAACCGCACCGCCGGATTTCGTATCGCCGCTGTCGCTCACATACAGGTTACCCTTGGCATCAGATTCCAGATCATTCAAGAACTGCGGGGTCGCCGGGAAAGCGCTGGCGTCTGCAAACACTTGCCATTTACCATCTGGAGCAACCTTCAATACGCGTGTTTTATCGGCAACGTACAAGTCCTTACCGATGATGGCCAGGCCTTTAGGGTCATTCATGCCGGTGGCAAACACCTGTAACTTGCCATCTGCTCCAATTACGCTGATCTGACCATCACCATCTTTGCCAAATTCACCAATTTCCGAGACAAAAATGCGACCATCCTTGGCCGCAATGGCGGATTCAGGCATTTTTAAACCAGTGATGGTCTTTGCATCGTGGGCATGAGCAACAGTCACCCCAACCATCAAATATAGGGCGGTAAAACAGCTGAGTAGTTTGAACCGGTTTTGCATGAATTAGCTTTCGTGAGTTTAATTAAAATGATCGATAATCGAGGTTTTAGGGCCTTGCAGAATTGGAACCAGTCCACAGGGCGTTTGGGCCTCGCTGCCTGGCCTGCTTTCGTTCATCGCGACCTGTAATGCAGGATCAGCCTTCATCTTGTCTGCCACATTTTGCATCGTCAGCTTATAAACGGCGTCTATAGACCGCATGGGGTAAACATCAAGGAAACCGATTTTCTCCGATCTGCCTACATAACTACCCAGGTACTTACCGCTGCCTGAGTAGACATTCGCGGTGATCTTGCCGTAAAAGACCCCCATCAATGGATTGTAAAACATGCTGGGCTTGAGCCATACCAGCGTGTTGCCGGTGCTTGTTCCTTCGCACATGCTCACGCCCTCAAACTGCGTACCTAGAACTTGGGTTGCTGCGTGTTCGACAGAAGGCCCCTGGCTAAACCAGTAATCATAATAATAATGCGCCAGTCTGACTGAGTTTGTGTATTCAACCGGGCTGATATAAACCAGAATTTTTTTAGCCTTAGGCTCATTGGCCTGCGCCGCTTGTGTCAGCATCATTGCCGAGATCAGCAGAATAAAAACCATGGAAAAACTGCCTGTAATCCGATGGATATTCATAACGATCCTTTCGATTTTTTCATGGTGCAAACTTTTTGCTATAGCTGATGCGGTAAATAATACCAGCACGGTCATCGGATACATATAGCGCCCCATCCGGGCCGACAACCACATCCACCGGCCGACCCCAGGCGCCGCTCTCATTCAACCAGCCTGTGGCAAAATCTACCAGTTGGACAGGTTTATCCTGATTAAATTTCACCCGCACCAATTTATAGCCTGAAGGTTGAACGCGATTCCACGAGCCATGCAAGGCTACTATCGCATCATCGCGATATTCTGCGGGGAAAGCTGTGGTGCTTAAAAAAGTTATGCCCAGAGGCGCAGCATGGGCTGGCAGCGTCATGGCCGGTGCCGTTGTCCCAGCACAAAATCCTTCCGTGGTGGCAAAGTTTGAGTCTGCATAATGATCGCCCCAACAATACGGCCAGCCATAGTGCTGGCCGGCTTCAATCCGGTTCAGATGCTCCGGCGGTAAATTATCTGCTGCTTTGCCGCCTTTAATGTCCGAGCGCATGTCGGCGCCGTTATTGGTGGCAAACATGGCGCCGGTTTTCGGTTGCCAGGCAAAGCCCTCCGAGTTGCGCAGGCCGGATGCCCAAATCGGATTAGCCGCATGGCGGCCGACCGTGGTTAACGCGCCTGCCGGTTGGCCGTCTTTGGTGTAGCGCAGGATAGTGGCGCGCAGCGGATCGGCCTCGGCGCAGACATTGCAGCTCGAACCGACATTCAAATACAGATAGCCATCCGGCCCCAGTTTCAGCGTTTTCAGCGTATGCCCGCCACTCGGTAATCCGCTGATCAGGGGCGTCACGCCCGAGGCGGGCCAACTGTCATTTTTCCGCTCCAGGCGCACGACACCGTCCTGATTCGCCACCAGCAGTTTGCCATCGACAAAAGCCAGTCCCTGCGGCGCATTGAGCTGATCGGCCACGGTCACTATATCGTCGGCACGGCCATCATGGTTGCGGTCCGGCAACATCACCACCTTGTTGTCCCGACCCAGGGAGAGATACAAATTGCCATCCGGGCCGAATGCCATAAAACGCGGGCCGCGAAAGTAATCATCGCCGGCCGGGTTGAGCCGTGCGAAAACTTGCGCCTTGAAACCTTCCGGCAGTTTTAATGTAGCGGCGGGATTATCGGGAACTGGAGTTACTGGCGCCATGCCAGCTTGCGCATAGGGTATGGAGGCTAGGCTCCAAAGTGCCACGATAACAAGGCGGGGGTAAGTCAGCATCCCTATTCAGCACAAAACTTAGCGATTGAGCCGTGGAGCAGGCTGCGCAGGAGGCGGCCAAGGTTTAAATGTGAAGGCCATGGATGTGAGCGGTGCCTGCGGCCACGGTAAATAGTATAAATACCGCACTCTCATGGCATCCGCTCTCCCCCAGCGGCTAGTCAATGCAAGTAGAAGTTAGAAGCACTTTTCTTCTTTACAGCCATCATCTTTGACACCTAGTGACAACAGCAAATCGACCATCGTTGTATTACCTGCGTCACGTAATGCACGAATAATCGAGACATCGCCACGCATTTTTATATTGATATCGGCACCTTTAGAGGCAAGATATTTGACGACCTCCGGGTGGTTTTCGAAAGCAGCAAGATGGAATGAAGTCATCATGGTGATCGGGTGTTTGTAGTTGATATCAGCACCTTTTTCTAACAGCAGCTTTACGACTTCCAGTTGGCCCTTGTTAGCCGCGATTTGTATTGCCGTCCAAGTGAAAAACTGCTCATTGACATCGAGTCCAGTGTTCAAATATTTCTGCACCGTTTTCACATCACCATCGCGCAGTGCCTGTGTATAGGCTACTTGATCATCGCCGTCGATTTCCGCGTGTGCTGCAATGGGCAGAATAAACGCCACTGCCAAAACAAGTACCTTGATCAGTTTCATGCTTTTTCATCTCCTGCTTGTTGTAATAATTAACTAGAATTTAACCAATAAACTTTCTTGCATTACGAAACATGCGTAACCAGGGACTATCTTCACCCCAGCCATCCGGATGCCAGGACAGCTGAACGCTACGCACAACCCTTTCAGGATGCGGCATCATAATACTAAAACGCCCGTCTTTTGTGGTTAAGCCGGTAATCCCTTGCGGCGAACCGTTGGGATTATACGGGTAAATTTCCGTAGGCTCGCCCGTATTATCCACGAAACGCATACTGACCAGTCTATCCGTCAGCACACTATGGACAGCGGCCGGCGAAGAAAATTCCGCATAACCTTCACCATGTGCTACGGCAATAGGCATGCGGCTTCCCGCCATGCTTGCAAAAAACAGCGAAGGGGATTCCAGTATTTCCACCATGGCAAAACGCGCCTCGAACTGCTCCGACTTGTTGCGTACAAAATGCGGCCACTGCGCTGCGCCGGGAATAATGCTGTGTAAATTGCTCATCATCTGGCAACCGTTGCACACACCCAAGGCAAAACTGTCGCTACGCTGGAAGAACGCAGAAAACTCGTCCCTGGCACGTGGATTGAACAGGATGGACTTGGCCCAACCCTCGCCCGCACCCAGCACATCGCCATAGGAAAAGCCGCCGCAAGCCACAAACCCGGCAAAATCGCGCAACAAAACGCGACCGCTGATGATGTCGCTCATATGCACGTCGAAAGCCTGGAAACCGGCATGGTCGAACGCTGCCGCCATCTCGACCTGGCCATTCACGCCCTGCTCGCGCAGGATCGCCATCTTCGGGCGCTTGCGGGTCGCAATAAACGGCGCGGCGACATTTTCATCGAGATCGAAAGTCACACGCGCATGCAGCCCCGGATCGGCGACATCCAGGATGCGGTCGTGCTCTTGCTGGGCACATACGGGGTTGTCGCGCAGGCTTTGCATGTGAAAGGTGGTGCTGGACCAGATGCGGTGGAGTTCCACGCGATGCTGTAGCAGCAGCGGTTTGCCGTTGCAGGTGAAATCAAGCTTCTCGCCCGCCGTCACGCGGCCGATGACATGCGCGCATCGCGGCAGCAAAACCTGCAGCTTTTTCAGCACGTTGACGGCGTCTTTCGCTTGCACCTGCAACACCGCGCCCAGCTCCTCGTTGAACAGGATATCCGTGATGTGGCCTGGCAGCGAGGCCAAATCGACCTCAAAGCCGCAATGCCCGGCAAACGCCATTTCTGCCAGCGTCACAAACAGGCCGCCGTCGGAACGGTCGTGATAGGCCAGCAATTTGTTCTCCGCGTTCAGTTGCTGGATCGCGGCAAAGAAGCTCTTGAGCGGCGCAGCATCGTCCACATCCGGCGCAATGTTGCCGGTTTCGCCGTATACCTGTGCCAGCGCCGATCCGCCCATGCGGTTTTTTCCGCGCCCCAGGTCAATCGCAATCAGTTGCGTTTCGCCCAGGTCGGTGCGCAATTGCGGCGTCAGCGTATTGCGTGCGTCGCTCACCGGCGCGAACGCGGAAACCACCAGCGAGATGGGCGCAGTCACGGCTTTTTTCTCGCCATGCGCTTCCCATACTGTCTTCATCGACATTGAATCCTTGCCGACCGGGATGCTGATGCCCAGCGCCGGGCACAACTCCATGCCGACTGCTTTGACTGTGTCGTAAAGCGCGGCGTCCTCGCCGGAATGCCCGGCAGGCGCCATCCAGTTGGCGGACAGCTTGAGTTTGGTAATGTCTGAAATCGGTGCAGCAGCAAGATTGGTAATCGCCTCACCGATGGCCATGCGGCCGGAAGCCGGTGCGTCGATCAGCGCCAGCGGTGCCTTTTCTCCGATGGCAAAGGCTTCCCCGCGAAAGGTTTCATACCCAGCCAGCGTCACCGCCACATCGGCTACCGGCACCTGCCACGGGCCGACCATCTGATCCCTGGCAATCAGCCCCGTCACGCTACGGTCGCCAATGGTAATCAGGAATGTCTTGTCGGCCACACCCGGTAGGCGCAGCACACGATGCGCGGCTTCTTCCAAGTCCAGCCCAGTCGTGTCGAAGGCCGCCAGATCGCGTACCACATGCTTCACGTCGCGCGTCATCCTGGGCGGCTTGCCCAGTAATACGGCCAAATCCATATCCACTGGTTTGTTGCCGAAGTAGCTGTCTTCCACCGTGAGATGCTTTTCCTCAGTCGCCTCGCCAACCACGGCAAATGGACAGCGCTCGCGATCGCAGATTTCGGCAAAGCGCGGCAAGTCAGTCTTGGCCACCGCCATCACGTAACGCTCCTGCGCTTCGTTACTCCATAGCTCGCGCGGCGCCATGCCCGGCTCTTCGTTGTGCACCTCGCGCAGATGAAACACCGCGCCTACTCCGGCATCGTTCACCAGTTCAGGGAAGGCATTGGAAATGCCGCCTGCACCCACATCGTGGATGCTCAAAATCGGGTTGTTGTCGCCCAACTGCCAGCAGCGGTCGATCACCTCCTGTGCGCGGCGTTGCAACTCAGGGTTGCCGCGCTGCACCGAATCAAAATCCAGATTTTCAGCATTGGAGCCGGTATCCATGCTGGAGGCCGCGCCGCCGCCGAGGCCGATCAGCATGGCCGGGCCGCCCAGTTGGATCAGGCAAGCACCTGCTGGAATCGGGTTCTTCCTGGAATGCTTGGCCGAGATATTGCCGACACCGCCCGCCAGCATGATGGGCTTGTGGTAGCCGCGTACTTCGCCTGCGGATTCGATTTCCAAAGTACGGAAATAACCGGCGATATTGGGGCGGCCAAATTCGTTGTTGTAGGCAGCGCCGCCCAAAGGGCCGTCGACCATAATCTGCAAGGCGGAAGCAATACGGCCAGGTTTTCCATAAGGCTGCTTACCAAAATCTTGTTCCCAAGGTTGCTGGAAGCCGGGGATATTCAGGTTGGATACAGAAAAACCGGTCAGGCCGGCCTTGGGCTTGGAGCCGGAGCCGGTGGCGCCCTCGTCGCGGATTTCGCCGCCAGCACCAGTCGCAGCACCGGCAAACGGCGAGATTGCCGTAGGATGGTTGTGAGTCTCCACTTTCATCAGGAAGTGCATGTCTTCCTCGACGTAGCCATAGCTGCCGTCCGCCTGCGGGTAGAAGCGTTTGGTTTGCTGTCCTTCCTCCTGGCCAGCCACGATCGAAGCATTGTCGGAATACGCCACCACCGTCTTGCCGGGGTTGAGCTTGTGCGTGTTGCGGATCATGCCGAACAGCGACTGTGCTTGTGGCACGCCATCAATGATCCAGTCGGCATTGAAGATTTTGTGGCGGCAGTGTTCCGAATTGGCCTGGGCGAACATGGTCAGTTCGACATCGGTCGGGTTGCGGCCGATGCGCGTGAAGTTCTCCAGCAGGTAATCAATCTCATCCGGTGACAGCGCCAGCCCCATCTCGCTATTGGCTCGTTCCAGCGCAGCCTTGCCGCCAGCAAGAATACCCACACTGGTGAGCGGTGCCGGATCGGCTTTGTGATAGAGCCGCTCGGCATCATCCAGGCTGCCGAACACGGCTTCCGTCATACGGTCATGGATCAGCGGTTTCAGCGCCAGTTTTTCAGCCTCGGTCAGCGGGTTGCCGTCCGCGGTGGCGGCATAGTAAGCCACGCCACGCTCCAGCCGCTTGATGTTTTCCAGCCCGCAGTGGCGCGCGATGTCAGTCGCACGCGACGACCACGGCGAAATGGTGCCGGGGCGCGGAATCACCAGAAACAGCTCGGTTTTTTGTTTTTCGGCTGGCGTTTCCTCCTCCATTTTGGGGCCATAGGTCAGGATTTTTTGCAGGATACCCTGCTGGGCTGGCGTAAGGTCGCCTTCTGACCAGGCAAAGTGCCAGAACTCTGCATACAGATGGCTGATGCGCGGCGCAACGGCTTTTAGCGCGGCCAGAATCTTATCGAGACGAAAGGGAGAGAGCGCGGCACTGCCACGAAGACGAAGCATGGGAAATTCAGGCGATTAGCAAAAGCTGAATTTTACCAGAAAGATAAGCTTAGCCCTTGCTTGAGAATCACATTGGATTTCAGTCTGACCAGAATTATGAAATTACAGGTGGTTTGCCTATCCCCTGCTGCCGCGCCGAGCAGCACAGCCAATCTGGGATTAGCGGCGCGCACCGTTCAAGCTCCGCAGCAGACTATGCACTGTGTAGTCTGCCAGGGCGCGTTGCGCAAGCCGCCCCAGATTGGCGAAGCAGCGCAGGAGAAGTTAAGCGGCAGGGGGCAGCCTTTTCTTTCCCCGATTTCTTTTGGCAGAGCAAAAGAAATCGGGTCGCCAGTCGGGCGAGACCGACATCAAAACATTCGGCGCAATGCCTTTTAGTTATTGCTTCCTAGACGAGCTACGCGGACTGATTTGATTGGGCAAACCAATTTTTGGCCTCACCAGTAAAAAGCCGATAAACAATAAATATCTCAACGGGCAGCATTAAAAAACCAGCAATGTAGTCTAGTTGGGGCATCTTTGCGCCACTTGCCATAATTAAAAATGAGATAACAGTTAAGACAACGTAAACATAACGTGCTGGATTACTCCTTTTGCCTATTTTGTAAGGAAGTATGCACAGAAGACCATAAAATATAAGTGTAAAAAAGAACATTACTTCAGTAATTTGCCCAGTTAATTTATCGGCAAGAGAAACTACTCCGGATATGAGTAAGGTAGCCCAAATTGTAATGACTGCTTGTTTAACACCTTGAGGTTGGTTCATTGTTTCTCCTTATTCTAGGTCAACACTGAAAAGCGTTATTAAGTTGTAAATCTAAGCGATAAATTATTTCCCTATCGCCCCAAACACCTTCTGCAACAACCCACTCGCCTGCCCCATCGGATTTGCCCGAATCGCCTTCTCCTCCTCAGCCATCATCAGGTAAACGCCATCCAGCGCTTTTTGCGTGACGTACTGCTCCAGATTGGTCTGGTCCTTGTTCACCAGGCCATATTTGGAACCCATACCGGCAAACTTGTTGTATTGCTGGGCGAGTTTGACGTCTTCGGTGGCTTTTTTGACGATGTCCGGATTTCCCGTTACTTTCTCGGATTCCGCACGCGCC
>JADGRN010000195.1 GCA_017880825.1 Methylophilaceae bacterium
TACCGTTGCAGTGATTGCGGTTGCCAGAAAGAAGTTTTGCGTAAAATGAGCGATGCGCCTTTGACCACCTGCCCAGAATGCGGCAAGGAGACTTTCTCCAAGCAGCTTTCTGCGCCCAGTTTTCAGCTGAGCGGCAGCGGTTGGTACGCGACAGATTTCAAAGGCGGCGCCAAGGCCCCTGCCGAAAACAAAACAGAGGAAAGCAAGCCCGCTGGCAACAAGGAAGAAGTTAAGGCCAGCGCGCCATGCGCCACCGGTTGCGCTTGCCACTGATGTTATGAAATGATGCTATCGAAAACCTATCAGGCCCGTCGTGTGCGGGCCTCACTTTTTTAAGATTATGAAACGCTACTTTATTACTGGTTTGCTGGTCCTGGTGCCGCTATTTATTACGGTTTGGGTACTGAGGGCCTTGCTCAGCCTCATGGACCAAAGCCTGCTGCTGCTGCCCATGTCCTGGCGGCCGCTGGCGCAGACTGGCTACGATATTCCCGGCATCGGCACCTTGCTGACTTTGCTTATTGTGTTTGTCACCGGCATGATCGCCACCAACTTCTTCGGCAAGCGCATCATCCTGTTCTGGGAGGACCTGTTATCCCGGGTGCCGGTGGTCAAGTCGATCTATTACAGCGTCAAGCAAGTCTCTGATACCCTGTTTTCGGATTCCGGCCAGGCCTTTCGCAAGGTATTGCTGGTGCAGTATCCGCGCGAAGGCAGCTGGACCGTTGCGTTTATGACCGGCCATCCCGGCGGCGACGTAGTGAATCACTTAAAGGGCGACTACGTCAGCGTGTACGTGCCAACCACGCCCAACCCGACCTCCGGTTTCTTCCTCATGATGCCCAAGAGTGATGTCATTGAGTTGGACATGAGCGTGGATGAAGCCCTCAAATACATTATTTCCATGGGCGTTGTCTCGCCACACATAGCTTCACAGGTCGTTAAACCTGCAAAAAAATCTACCCGCAAACCTGCTCCTACCAACCCTTAATACAAGAATTGAATATGCGTACTCATTACTGCGGTCATTTGAACCGCGAACACATCGGCCAAACTGTTACCCTGTGCGGCTGGGCACATCGCAGGCGCGACCACGGCGGCGTCATCTTTATCGACCTGCGTGACCGTGAAGGCATGGCGCAGATCGTGATCGACCCCGACACGCCAGCAGCCTTTTCCATCGCCGAATCGGTGCGCAGTGAGTATGTGCTCAAGGTGGTGTGCAAGGTGCGCGCGCGGCCTGAGGGCACTGTAAATCCCAACATTCCTACCGGTGAAGTCGAGATGCTGGCAAGCGAGATCGAGATTCTTAATCCATCGCTCACGCCGCCATTCATGCTGGATGACGAAAACCTCACCGAAACCGTGCGTCTGGAACACCGTTACATCGACCTGCGCCGCCCGGCGATGCAGAAGAACCTGATGCTGCGTTACCGCGTCTCCAAGACCCTGCGCGATTACCTGGATACCAACGGTTTTATTGAAGTCGAAACGCCGATGCTGACGCGCTCCACTCCTGAAGGCGCGCGCGATTACCTGGTGCCATCGCGTGTGCATGCCGGGCATTTCTTCGCCTTGCCGCAGTCGCCGCAGCTGTTCAAGCAGTTGCTCATGGTGTCCGGATTCGACCGCTACTTCCAGATCACCAAGTGCTTCCGCGATGAAGATTTGCGCGCTGACCGTCAGCCGGAATTCACGCAGGTGGATATCGAGGCCTCGTTCTTAAATGAAGAGCAAATCATGAACATCGTCGAAGAAATGATTCGCCAGATGTTCAGATCAGTGCAAGGAGTGGAACTGCCGTCAGCATTCCCGAGAATTTCACACGCTGAAGCGATGAATAAATACGGCTCGGATAAGCCGGATATGCGCGTCACGCTGCAAATCACCGAGCTCACCGACGTGATGAAAGATGTCGATTTCAAGGTGTTCTCTGGCGCCGCCAATATGGAAGGTGGCCGCGTAGCCGCCCTGCGCGTGCCGAATGGCGCGGCAATCAGCCGCTCCGAGATCGACGCCTACACCGAATTCGTCAAGATTTACGGCGCCAAGGGTCTGGCCTACATCAAGATCAACGACGTCACCAAGCTCAATGAAGAAGGCCTGCAAAGCCCTATCGTCAAGAACATCCACGTCACCGCGCTGCAAGCGATTATCGACCGCACCGGCGCGCAGAATGGCGACATCGTCTTTTTCGGTGCGGATAAGGCCAAAGTGGTCAACGAAGCGCTTGGTGCTTTGCGTGCGAAAATCGGCCATGAAAAAAATCATCTCGATGGCCGCGCATGGGCGCCGCTGTGGGTGGTGGATTTCCCCATGTTTGAGCACGACGAAGAAAATAACCGCTGGGCTGCATTACATCACCCCTTCACCGCACCCAAGGATAGTCATGAAGACCTGCTCACCAGCAACCCCGGTGCCGCAATGTCCAAGGCTTATGACATGGTGATCAATGGCTGGGAAGTGGGCGGCGGCTCGGTGCGTATCCACAAGCAGGAAGTGCAATCCAAGGTGTTCGACGCGCTCAACATCAGCAAGGAAGAAGCCCGGGAGAAATTCGGCTTCCTGCTCGACGCCCTGCAATACGGCGCGCCACCACATGGCGGCCTGGCTTTTGGGCTGGATCGCCTGGTTACGCTGATGGCGGGCGCAGGGTCCATCCGCGACGTGATTGCTTTCCCCAAGACCC
>JADGRN010000001.1 GCA_017880825.1 Methylophilaceae bacterium
TGACACCCTCATGTAGTGTGGTAACGTCCTATTATCAAAACAATGAACGACAGGGCAAGGCTAGGCCTACTCTAGTTAATTGTCTGAGGAGTGAAAACATGATACCCGAACAAACATTGAATTTAACCGGCAAGGTGGCTTTGGTAAGCGGTGCTGCTGTAGGCATAGGCCGGGCTGTGGCGCTTGCGTTGGGGCAGGCAGGGGCCTTTGTCGGGGTGCATTACTACAGCAGTAAAGATGATGCGGAAAGCCTGCTTGATGAATTGAAGGCAAAGAATATTAAAGCCATGCTCTTGCCCGGCGACTTGACCAAGGAGGCAGACGCCAACGCAGTGGTGGATAAACTTGTTGCTGAGGCCGGTCGTTTGGATATCCTGGTCAACAACAGCGGTGGTTTGATCAAGCGCGCCAAGATTGAAGAGTGCACATTGGAGAACTGGAACAAGTCTCTGGACGTGAATGTAACCAGCGCGTTTTTAGTGACAAAACGCGCCATTCCGCATCTGCGGGCTACAGGAAGCGGTCGCATAATTAACCTTCTTTCCTTATCGGTGCAAACCGGCGGCGCCAATGGCGGCGGTTCTTATGCGGCGGCAAAAGGCGCGCTCATGGTGTTTACCCACACTTTGGCCAAAGAATTGGCGCCCCAGGTGCGCACCAACTCGGTCATGCCTGGCACGGTAGAAACACAGCATCATGAGATCCACTCTACGCCTGAGATGATGGAAAACTATCGTAAACAAACACCACTGGGACGCAATACTTTTGCTCCTGAAGTGGCCAGTGCAGTGCTGTTTCTGGCCAGTGACATGTCGTCACATATCAATGGCGCTTTGATTGACATCAGTGGCGGAAGATTCTTGCGATAATTTTCCCTGCTGAGGTTATATGCCAGTGTCTTGGCGGCTTTCTTGGCGTGACGCACTTAAACCGCTGATGAAAGCTAACAAGTTTTATCTATATCATTACGAGGAGAAGCATCATGGCAAAAGGTCAGCAACGCAAAAACAAAGAAGCCAAGAAGCCCAAAAAAGAGAAACAGCCAGTCGTACCGGCCTGAACATTCATCACGTCCGGAGATAATAGTTGCCACAAACTTGTGTGAGCTGGCTTAACACGCTATCTCACACAAACATCCTCTGGCCGCCAGCGCGAAGCTGACGGCCATGTTTTTATGCTAACTGCTAATTTTAATCTCGATGCCCAAGCACTCTACAACTTGGCCGGCACGGATTTTCGCAGTTTTGCGGCTTTCTGGCTGACCATCCACTTTTACTGCGCCTTCAGCAACCAAGGCTTTGCCACGGCCGCCGCTTTCAGCAATGCCTACAAGTTTGAGCAGGTTGCACAGTTCGACATACTCACCTTTGATCTGGAATTCAACGGTTTGGGTGTTGTTAGAGTTGTCCAAGCAGTTCTTCTTCCAGTGTTTTCAGGGTGTCTTCAGTAAGTTTTTTACCATCTCTGGCGGAAATCAGAAAAGTATCTTCGGCACGATTACCCAAAGTGTTGATTTTTGCCATGTGCAAATGCACGTCGTGCTGCAGGAAAGTATGCGCGATGTTAGATAGTAGCCCCGGACGATCTCCGGCGACGATATTCAGCTGATGATGGTTGCTTTTGGTTTCGCTTGCTATGCTTACTACAGGCTTAATCGGCAGATGTTTTACTTGTCGGCTGATACGGCCAACCAGCGGCACTTCGAGCTTGTTATTGGTGCTTAGCCTCTGAGTAATTTCATATTCGATATAGCTCAGCAGATCGCGATAGCGTACTGACTTGTCACTCTGGTCCAGTACCAGAAAGCTATCCAGTGCATAGCCATGCAGCGTGGTGTGGATATTGGCTTCGACGATATTATAGCCGGCCCGCTCGAAGAACCCACAAATACGTGCGAACAAGTCATCGCGGTCACGGGTATAGATCATCACCTGAATGCCACCGCCATCCGGACTCAGACGAGTGCGTACAATAGGAGTTTCGGAATTCAGGTGTGACAGCAATAGGCGGGTATGCCAGGCGATTTCCTGACTTTCATGACGCAAGAAATAAGGGCGGCCCAGCTTGTCCCATAAGGGCTGATAGTCTTTTTCAGCCACACCATACAGGTTTAGAGTCTTATTAGCCTGCCGTTGACGCGCTTGCAGTTCGTTATCCGCATTGGTGCTGGCGCCTGTTAATAAACGTCGTGTTACCAGAAACAGATTTTCCAGTAATTTTGCCTTCCAGGCGTTCCACACTTTAGGGCTGGTACCTCGAATGTCAGCAACCGTTAGCAGGTAAAGTGCAGTCAGGTGACGCTCGTCACCTACCATTTTGGCAAAATTTTCAATCACAACAGGGTCGGTCAAATCGGACTTTTGTGCCGTGCTGGACATGCTAAGGTGTGTTTGCACCAGCCACGCGACCAGTTCGCCATCTGCTTTGGGCAAGCCGTGCGATTTACAAAAGCGACGCGCATCTAAGGTACCCAAGGTAGAGTGATCGCCACCACGACCTTTGGCGATATCGTGAAACAATGCCCCCAAATAAAGCAGGTGGGGTGCATCGAAGCCCGCAAACAGCTTGCTGCACAGCGGGAACTCATGCGCGTATTCGGGCGATACGAAGCGCCGCAAATTACACAACACATTAAGAATATGTTCATCGACCGTATAGACGTGGAGCAGGTCATGCTGCATTTGTCCGGTGATACGGCCAAAGGCAGGAATATATCTGCCCAGAATGCCATAGCGACTCATGAGCCTGAAAGTTTTGGTGACATCGCTGGGGTGACGCAGGATCTGCAAAAACAGGTGCTTGTTTTCCGGATTTTGGCGGAATTCCCGATTCACCAGATTTTTCACTCGCTGCAGGGTGCGCAGCAAGTTGGCGCTCATGCCTGTCAGCTCCGGATGCTGTTGCAACAGCAAAAAAATCTCGAGGATGCTGGAAGGTTGGCGCTGCAGCAGGGTTGAGGACTTGGCGTCGAGCAAGGCGTTATGCGCTTCAAATCGCGCATTGATTTGGACGATGTCATGCTGCTCCGGATAAATATGCTCACGCAAGGTTTGCAGCAGGATTTCATTCATCAAGCCAACAAATTTGGCAGTACGGTAATAGCCGTGCATTAATTTTTCGCTGGCGCGTCGGCCGTCACTGCTGAGGTAGCCCAGATATTTCGCCAGATCGTTCTGAAAATCGAACAACAGGCGGTCTTCGCGTCGATTCGCCAGATAATGCAGACGTATCCTTAACCCTCGTAATACAAGCTCGTGGCGGCGGATCTGCCGCGCTTCGCGACTGGTAATCAGGCTATGTCTGACCAGAGCGTTCCAGTTGTCGCCCAGGCCCAGGCTGCGGGTGATCCAGAGGATGGTCTGCAGATCGCGTAATCCCCCCGGACTTTCCTTGATGTTGGGTTCCAGATTGTAGGCAGTATCGTTAAATCGTGCGTGGCGTTGATCTTGCTCATGCACCTTGGCTTTAAAGAAAGTGCGCACATTCATCGTCGTTGCTAACGCATCACTGAAGCGTTGATATAGTGCCGCATCTCCAATCAGCAGGCGCGATTCCAGCAGGTTGGTCTGCACTGTGACGTCTTTTTCTGCTTCATTTATGCACTCGTTAATAGAACGAACGCTATGGCCAACTGCCAAGCCGATATCCCAGAATAAGCCGATGAGGGCTTCGATACGTGTATTAACCGTGTCATCATGGTTATCAGGTAGCAATATCAGCAAATCGATATCGGAATAAGGGAACAGTTCACCACGGCCATAACCGCCCACAGCTACCAGGCATACATCGCGGGGCAGTGCGGATTCGCGCCACAAATCGCGCAACAGCACATCCACTAAACGACAATGCTGGCGCAGCAAGCCAGCGCTATCGGGATTATTTTCAAAAGCTTGGCGCAAGGCTGCCTGCTCCTGATGCAGGCGTTGACGCCAGTTTGTGACTAAGCCGATAGGCTGGTGCAGGTTTCGTGCGGCTTTCATCGGTCAGATGATGGCAGGTGGTGGCGGCGTGCCGGCAGACAGTGTCATGACTTCAAAGCCGGATTCAGTCACCAGTACTGTATGCTCCCATTGCGCGGAAAGGCTGTGATCTTTGGTGACGATGGTCCAGCCATCGTTAAGTTGTTTGATATCGCGTTTGCCGGCGTTGATCATGGGCTCGATGGTGAACATCATCCCAGTCTGCAATTTGAGTCCGGCGCCCGGCCTGCCGTAATGCAGCACCTGCGGATCTTCGTGAAATACCTTGCCGATGCCATGACCGCAGAATTCACGCACTACGCTGTAACCGTTCTTTTCTGCATAGGTTTGGATGGCGTGGCCAATATCACCCAGCGTATTGCCGGGTTTTATCTTGGCGATGCCGAGCCACATGCAGTCATAAGTGATTTCGCACAGGCGCCTGGCCTGGATTGATGGCTCCCCGACATAAAACATGCGGCTGGTGTCGCCGTGGTAGCCATCTTTGATCACGGTAATATCCAGATTGACGATATCGCCATTTTTCAGCACTTTTTCGCCCGGCACGCCATGGCATATTTGATGGTTGACCGAAGTGCAGATGGATTTCGGGTATGGTGTATGGCCGTCCGGTGCGTAGTCGAGTGGTGCCGGGATAGTTTTCTGCTCATTGACCATGTAGTCATGGCAAAGCTGGTCCAGCTTTTCGGTGGTAACGCCAGGCTTGACGTAGGGAGTAATAAAATCCAGCACCTCGGAGGCGAGTTTGCCCGCGATGCGCATTTTCTCTATATCGAACTGGTTTTTGATGGTGATTGCCATAATTGCTTCAGATGCGGCTAAGGCCGCGGTTTTTCCTTGAATCCAGATAGATGATTATGGTAACATACGGCGCCCGTTCATAAGGAGCGGGGAATCTGCAGATTTACAATTTGAGCATGCGCCCCGTACAGGGTGTCCAATGAATTTGGATGTTTTTGGGTGCATGTGAGCGATAACCCTTACTGGAGACTATTATGTCCGTAACAATGCGTCAAATGCTGGATGCTGGTGTTCACTTTGGTCACCAAACCCGTTATTGGAACCCAAAAATGGCGCCGTATATTTTCGGCGACCGCAACAAGATTCATATCGTCAATCTGGAAAAAACCCTGCCGCTATTTGAAGAGGCGGTCAAGTATGTGCGCCAGATCGCGGCCAACAAGGGTCGTATCATGTTTGTCGGTACCAAGCGTCAAGCACGCGACATTGTCAAGGAAGAAGCGCAACGTGCAGGTTGTGCTTACGTTAATCACCGCTGGCTGGGTGGCATGTTGACCAACTTCAAGACCGTCAAGCAATCCATCAAGCGCCTCAATGACTTTGAGGCCATGTTGCTGGACGGTAGCCTGGAAAAATTCGGCAAGAAGGAAGCGCTGGGCTATAAGCGTGAAGTTGAAAAGCTTGAGCGCTCCATCGGTGGCATCAAGGAAATGGGTGGCTTGCCAGACGCCATTTTCATCATCGACGTGGGTCACGAGAGTGGCGCCGTGACTGAAGCTGCCAAGCTTGGCATCCCGGTCATCGGTATTGTCGATACCAACAACTCCCCGGATGGCGTGGCTTATGTCATCCCCGGTAATGACGATTCCAGTCGTGCGATTCGTCTTTATGCGCGTGGCATGGCTGATGCAGTACTGGAAGGCCGTAGCCAGACCATGACTGAAATCATTAAGGCAGCCACCAGCGAAGAAGAATTCGTCGAAGTAGAAGAAGCGGCGGAGTAATCATTTCAAGAAAAGGGGGCATTGCGCCCCTTTTTTTTACCTGAAATATGCTGATAACTGTAGTTTAAAAATTTAAGGAGTAAAACATGGCGGAAATTACTGCAAGCATGGTGAAAGAACTGCGTGAGCGCACGGACGCACCCATGATGGATTGCAAGAAAGCGCTATCTGAAGCAGAAGGCGATATGACACGTGCCGAAGAAATCCTGCGCGTGCGTTTTGGTAGCAGAGCCAGCAAAGCCGCCGGTCGAGTTGCGGCTGAAGGCATGGTAGGCATCAACGTCAGCGCCGACGGCAAGCTGGGCGCGATGGTTGAAGTGAACTGTGAAACTGATTTCGTTGCTAAAAATGATGATTTCCTGGCATTGACGCGTAATCTGGCAGAATTGATTGCGAAGCAGGCGCCGGCTGACGTCGCTGCCTTGTCCAGCCTCAAAATTGGTGATTCATCGGTTGAATATGTGCGTACTCAGTTGGTCGGTAAAATTGGCGAAAATGTCAGTGTACGTCGCTTCATGCGCGTGCCTGCCAAGGGTAAGTTGGCCAGTTATGTGCACGGCGGCAAGATCGGTGTGCTGGTAGATCTGGTTGGGGGTGATGAAACCTTGGCCAAGGATATCGCCATGCATATTGCTGCGGCCAAGCCCAAATCGCTGGATGCCAGCGGGGTGGATGCATCGTTGATCGATGCCGAGCGCCGTGTCGCCATCGAAAAAGCCAAGGAAGCGGGCAAGCCAGAAGCCATGCTGGAAAAAATTGCAGATGGCACGGTACAGAAATTCCTGAAAGAAGTGACGCTGATGAATCAACCTTTCGTCAAGGACGATAAGCAAACCATCGAGCAATTGCTCAAATCCAAAGGCGCCAGCGTGGCTTCATTCGTCATGTATGTGGTGGGTGAGGGCATTGAGAAAAAGCAAACTGATTTTGCTGCTGAAGTTGCTGCCGCAGCCAAGGTATAATCATCAGTATGACTGCTCCCGCCTATAAGCGCATCCTGCTCAAGCTATCCGGTGAAGCCCTGATGGGCGATGACAGCTACGGTATCAACCGTGCCACTATCTCGCGCATTGTCGAGGAAATCAAGGAAGTGGTCGATTTGGGTGTGCAGGTTGCAGTGGTGATAGGCGGTGGCAACATCTTTCGTGGGGTGGCACCAGCAGCGTCGGGTATGGATCGCGCCACAGCCGATTACATGGGTATGCTGGCTACAGTGATGAATGCGCTGGCTTTGCAGGACGCCATGCGTCATGCGGGGCTGGTAAGCCGCGTCCAGTCAGCACTCAATATCGAGCAGGTGGTGGAACCTTATATACGTGGTAAAGCGATTCGCTATCTGGAAGAAGGCCGTGTGGTGATTTTTGGGGCAGGCACAGGCAATCCGTTCTTCACTACAGATACCGCAGCAGCTTTGCGTGGGATGGAAATGAACGCCGAGATCGTGCTCAAAGCAACCAAGGTGGATGGCATTTATACGGATGACCCAAAAACCCATCCGGATGCCATGCGCTATAAAGAAATCAGCTTTGACGAAGCCATCAACAAGAACCTCAAAGTGATGGACGCAACGGCGCTAACCTTGTGCCGCGATCAGAAGTTGCCTATTTCTGTGTTTAGTATTTTCAAGCAGGGCGCATTAAAGCGCGTTGTGATGGGTGAGGACGAAGGTACCCGTGTTCTGCCCTGAAACTCTGCCTTGACGCTGTTAGGAGGAAAACAATGCTTAACGATGTAAAAAATACTGCCGAACAAAAAATGCATAAATCGCTGGAAGCACTTAAAAATGATTTAAGTAAAGTGCGTACTGGCCGTGCCCATGTTGGTTTGCTGGACCATGTCATGGTGGAATACTATGGTTCCATGGTGGCAATCAATCAAGTAGCCAATGTGAGCTTGGGTGACGCGCGTACAATCAACGTACAGCCTTACGAGAAAAACATGATAGGCAAAGTTGAGAAGGCTATCCGCGATGGCGATCTTGGCCTTAACCCATCCACCAATGGCGATATGATTCGTGTGCCGATGCCGATGCTGACCGAGGAACGTCGCCGAGAGCTGATCAAAGTCGTGCGTGGCGATGGTGAAAATGCAAAAGTGGCGGTGCGTAATGTACGTCGTGATGCCAACGATGCACTGAAGAAGCTGCTAAAAGATAAAGAAATCAGCGAAGACGACGAGCGTCGTGCTCAGGACGAAATTCAGAAACTGACTGATAAGTTTGTCGTCGAAGTCGATAAGCTGTTGCAGGTAAAAGAAACCGATTTGATGGCGGTTTAAAGAGTGTCCTTGGGCTTTATTATTCTAGGGAAACAGCAGATCTTTTCACAGTTCAATATACATCTGGGGCGTTAATTGGCAATTTTCTCCAGCTCCACAAAATCCATTCCTGACTCTACCAGCGTCCCGCGCCATATCGCCGTCATCATGGACGGCAATGGCCGCTGGGCTAAAAAACGCTTTTTGCCGAGAATCGCCGGCCACAAGCGTGGCGTTGAGATAGTGCGCGATATGGTTAAGGAATGCATAGAGCTTGGCGTCGAATACCTTACCTTGTTTGCCTTTAGCAGCGAGAATTGGCGACGACCACCTGAGGAGGTTAGCTTCCTGATGGGACTGTTTATGGCTGCGTTGAAGAATGAAGTCAGTAAATTACACCAGAACGATATCCGCTTGATCATGATCGGTGACCGTTCGCGTTTCGATGCGGCGCTGCTTGCAGAAATCGATGCCGCAGAAAAACTTACCGAAGCTAATACCCGCTTGACCCTGACTATCGCAGCCAATTACGGTGGCCGCTGGGATATGCTGCAAGCGGTGAACCGAATGCTGCAAGCCCATCCCGAGTTGGCCGCTCACTGCGATGAGCAGGATTTGGCACCTTATCTTGCCATGCATTATGCGCCGGAGCCTGACTTGTTTATCCGTACCGGCGGCGAGCAACGCATCAGCAATTTTCTGCTCTGGCAACTGGCTTACACCGAGCTTTATTTTACCGATACCCTATGGCCGGATTTTGATAGCAAAGCGTTGAACCTCGCGATCCAGTCTTTTCAGCAACGTGAGCGTCGTTTTGGTCGAACCAGTGAACAGTTAATAAGCGAGCATCCAAAAAACGAGAAATTAGGCCATGCTTAAAGTTCGCATTTTGACCTCAATGGTACTGATCCCGTGTTTTCTTGCAGCTTTGTTCTTGCTGCCAGATATCTATTGGGCCTTGTTGATGCTGGTTTTCATCCTGATTGGGATTTGGGAATGGTCGACCATGGCAGGGTGGAGTGCTGGTGCCCGTTATATTTATCTTGTAGCTACTGCCACGTTCGGTCTGGTACTTGCCTTTGGCAGTGATGCACAAATGGGTTATATCCAGCAGCATGGACTGTTCTGGGGCATATTAGCCGCCACCTTGTTTTGGGTCATCCTGGCGCCGCTTTGGTTGATGTTGCGCTATCACCTCAAGAATCTGCTTTCGATGGCCTTTGCCGGGTGGCTGGTCATATTACCCACATGGCTAGCGCTTGTCAGCTTGCGCCGGATTAGTCCTTGGCTGTTATTGGCCATCATAGCAACCATCTGGCTAGCCGATAGTGCAGCCTATTTTGCTGGTAAGCGGTTCGGTAAACACAAGCTGGCGGCACAAATTAGTCCCGGTAAGACCTGGGAAGGGGTGCTTGGTGCCTGGATTGCAGTCAGTGTGTACGGTATCAGCCTTTGTCTATGGCTGGGGCTTAATCCATGGTGGATTGTTGGGCTGTGGGGGATTACTGTCATTAGCATCATGGGCGATCTGCTCGAATCCTTGTTAAAACGTCAAGCGGGGTTAAAAGACAGTGGAAGTTTGCTGCCTGGGCATGGTGGGCTGTTGGACCGAATTGATGGCCTGACTTCAGCTTTGCCGCTGGCTGCCTTTTTTATTTATTTCCCTCTCTATTACGCGATGTTGTGGCATGAGTAGGCTGCAGAATGTCACCGTGCTGGGCGCCACAGGCACTATCGGCGTACATACACTCGACGTCATCGCACGCCATCCCGAGCGTTTTCGCGCCCATGCGCTAACCGCGAATTCGCGTGTCGAGCCACTATTTGAGCAATGCAAGCAATTTCAACCGGCCTATGCCGTAATGCTGGATGCCGATGCGGCTGAAAGGCTGCGTCTGATGCTGCGCGATGCCGGGTTATCCACCGAAGTTCTATATGGCATGCAGGCGCTGGAAAAAGTCGCCTCACTACCAGAGGTGGATGTCGTGATGGCGGCGATCGTCGGTGCTGCCGGGTTAAAACCCGCTATGGCCGCAGCACGTTCCGGCAAGCGCGTGTTGCTGGCCAACAAGGAAACCTTGGTGATGTCGGGCAGTCTATTCATGGAAGCCGTGCGTGAGGGTGCAGCAACGCTGCTGCCGATTGATAGCGAACATAACGCCATCTTTCAGGTATTGCCATCTAAACAGGGTAAAAATCTGACACAGAATGGCGTCAAACGTATCTTGCTCACTGCTTCTGGCGGGCCGTTTCGCAAGGCTAGTCATGCGGAGTTGGTGACAGCGACACCGGCACAAGCGTTGAATCACCCCAACTGGGTGATGGGGCCTAAAATCACTATCGACTCTGCAACCTTAATGAACAAGGGTTTGGAGGTGATTGAGGCACGCTGGTTGTTCAATGCGACTCCAGATCAAGTAGACGTGGTCGTGCATCCGCAAAGCGTGATCCATTCCATGGTTGAATACATAGATGGTTCCGTGTTGGCGCAATTAGGCAGCCCTGACATGCGCACGCCGATTGCCTATGCGCTGGGTTATCCGGATAGGCTGGAAAGTGGCGTGGCTACCTTGGACTTGTTTAAAGTGGCAAGGCTGGATTTTGAAGCCCCGGATACTACACGTTTTCCTTGTCTGGTCTTGTCCTACGAAGC
Source organism: Methylophilaceae bacterium (assembly GCA_017880825.1). Taxonomy (GTDB): domain Bacteria; phylum Pseudomonadota; class Gammaproteobacteria; order Burkholderiales; family Methylophilaceae; genus JADGRN01. The sequence goes on from JADGRN010000001.1 coordinate 10,635, forward strand.
ACTGCGACGTGGCGGTACGGCGCCAGCTATACTGAATGCGGCGAATGAGATCGCTGTGCAAGCATTTTTACTGCAAAAGATTGGATTTATGGATATTCCACGCATGATTGAATCGGTTTTGGCTGACGCCAATATCGAAGATGCCAGCTCCTTGCAACATGTGATTGCGGCGGATGGATGGGCGCGTCATGCTGCGCAGCAATGGATGAAGGCCAGTGGAATTGAGCTAAGCGGAATGGAATCTGGCATCGCATGCTGACCCTGATTGCGTTTGTCGTTACCTTGGGTGTTTTAATCACGGTGCACGAGTATGGTCACTATCAAGTGGCACGCTGGTGTGGTGTCAAGGTGCTGCGTTTTTGCATTGGTTTTGGCAAGCCGCTTTTCACCAGGACTTATGGTCAGGACCAAACTGAATTCGTGCTGGCAGCTTTCCCGCTCGGTGGCTACGTCAAGATGCTGGACGAGCGCGAGGCGCCGGTAAACGCAGATGATTTGCCGCGCGCTTTCAATCGTCAATCGGTCTGGAAGCGTATGGCCATTGTCTCTGCCGGGCCGATCGCCAACCTGTTGCTGGCCATTGCACTTTACTGGCTATTATTTATGCACGGCGTCATGAGCATGAAGCCATTGCTGGGCGAAGTCCCACAATCCACGGCTGCAGCACAGGCAAGTATGAAAGCCGGTGAACTGATTCGCAAAGTGGCTGGCGCGCCTGTATCAACTTGGCAGGATGTGCGCTGGATGCTTTTACAGCAATCGCTTAAAACACCGCAGGTAGAGATTGAGGCGGTTAGCGGTAGTGATGAGGTGTACCTGCACCGACTGCAGTTGGGCGATATTGGTAAAGACGATTTTGACAGAGATGTTTTGGAGAAGCTCGGCCTGACACCCTATCAGCCCAATGTACCAGCCAAGATCGGGGAGATTATCCCGCGCGGAGCGGCAGAACGCGATGGATTGAAAGCAGGGGATCAAATTCTCGCGGTGAATGGTATAGCGGTTGGCCAATGGGAAGACTTCGTGAGCGTGGTGCGCAATAACCCTGGCAAGCGTCTTGCCCTGCAAGTGCTGCGTGAAGGCACAACATTGGTATTGCCTGTAACTCCGGATACAGCCAAAGAGAATGGCCAACAGATTGGTCGTGTCGGTGCGGCTTATCAGATGGATCAAAATGAAATCGACAAATTGCTGGTCAATGTGCAGTACGCGCCTTTGCCAGCTTTGACCAAGGCGGTTGAAAAAACCTGGGAAACATCTATCTTCAGCCTGAAAATACTGGGTAATATGCTCACCGGCGTGGTGTCCTGGAAGGGCGTGAGCGGTCCGGTCACCATTGCCAGCTATGCTGGAAAAAGTGCGCATGCGGGATGGATGGCATTTCTCAATTTTCTGGCAGTGGTTAGCATTAGTCTCGGCGTGCTCAATCTGCTACCTGTTCCAGTGTTGGATGGCGGGCATTTGTTGTATTATATGGTCGAGTTAATTAAGGGGAGCCCGGTTTCCGAGCAGGTCATGGAAATCGGTCAACATATCGGATTGGCGCTGCTGGGATTGCTCATGGCATGCGCCTTGTACAACGATTTTAATCGTTTAATAATAGGCTGAACTCAATGAAGCTCAGGTACATTCTGCTAATGATTTGCGGATTTTACGCAACTTCAGCACTTGCTATGGAGCCTTTTGTCGTCAAGGATATCCGTGTAGAGGGTATCCAGCGCACCGAAGCCGGCACCATATTTAATTACTTGCCAGTCAAAGTCGGCGAGACCATGGATGAGGATAAGGCAGCACAGGCGATTAAGGCGCTATATGCCACCGGATTTTTCAAGGACGTGCGTATTGAAGCCGAGCAAGATGTATTGGTGATAACCGTACAGGAACGTCCGGCTATTGCCCAGATTGAATTTACCGGCAACAAGTCTTTCCCCAGCGACAAGATGAAGGAAGGACTGAAGCAGATTGGGCTATCCGAGGGCCTGATATTTGACCGTTCATTGCTGGATAAGGCGGAACAGGAAATCAAACGTCAGTACCTTTCTCAAGGTAAGTATGGCGCCACAGTAAAAACTGTGACCACTCCTCTGGAACGAAACCGTGTGGCTGTGCGCTTTGATATTGAAGAAGGCGCGGTTTCCAAAATACGTAATATCAATATTGTTGGGAACCAGGCATTCAAGACAGAAGAACTGCTTGAACAGTTTAAGCTGACCACCCCGGATTGGCTGAGCTGGTGGAACAAGAACGATCAGTACTCCAAGCAGAAACTGACGGCCGATCTGGAGTCTTTGCGCTCGTTCTATATGAACCAGGGCTATCTGGAGTTCAATATAGATTCAACGCAGGTCTCCATTACGCCAGACAAGCGTGATATTTACCTCACGGTGAATATCACCGAAGGTGAAAAATACAATGTTACCGATGTCAAGCTGGCAGGCGAACTGCTGGTGCCGGAAGAGGAGTTGCGCAAATTAATTACGGTGAATAGCGGCGAGATTTTCAGCCGTGAAAAAGTAACTGAGTCTAGCAAAGCCATCGGTGATCGCATGGGTAACGAAGGTTATGCTTTTTCCAACGTTAATGCGGTACCGCAAGTAGACAAAGAAAAACACACGGTTGCTTTCACTTTTTTTATCGATCCGGGCCGTCGCGTCTACGTGCGTCGCATTAATCTTACCGGTAACATTCGTACGCGTGATGAAGTGCTGCGTCGGGAAATGCGCCAGCTTGAGTCGTCCTGGTATTCGGCTGAGAAAATCGAGCGCTCAAAGCAGCGTCTGGATCGTACCCAGTATTTTGAAGACGTTAACGTTGAAACGCCTGCAGTTCCGGGCACCACAGATCAGGTTGATTTAAATATTAACGTCACTGAAAAATCAACTGGTAGTATCTTATTTGGGGCAGGCTTGTCCAGTTCTGAAGGTGTTGTTTTAGGTGTGACAATAAACCAGAACAACTTCCTCGGTACTGGCAATAGTGTCAGTGCTCAGGTTAATACCGGCAAGATCAATACCACCTATTCACTTTCCTATGTTGACCCCTATTTCACTCCAGATGGCATCAGTCGTGGCTTTAATGTTTACCGACGTGACCTTGATACGACTTCGTTGAATACTGGCAGCTACAAGACATCTTCTTATGGTGCAGGAGTGAATTTCGGTGTTCCTCTGAACGAGCGGGATACTGTCAATGCTGGCTTGACCATTGATTACACTAGTATTAACCTGAAAGACACCAGCCTGGTGAGATACCAGCAATTTTGTGGCAGCATTACAGGTTGCGACACTACTTCGCTAATACTGAATTTGGGTTGGGCGCATGATACGCGCGATAGTCTGCAGTTCCCAAGTAAGGGCGTATTGCAAAGGTTGACAGCCGAAATTGGTTTGCCTGGTCTTGATCAGGATTATTATAAAATCGAGTACAAGCATTCCTGGTACAAGGATGTCACCAAGAATATTACCCTGCTCCTGAACGGTGAACTCGGGTATGGTGATAGCTACGGTACTCAAGACTTTCCTTTCTTTAAAAACTTTTACGTTGGTGGTGTCAATTCTGTGCGCGGCTTTAAAACTAGTTCGATCGGGCCGCATACCATTGAGAACGGGAATGATGTCGCACTTGGCGGCACTACGCGGGTGGTGGGCAATGCTGAAATATTTGTACCTGTGCCAGGGTTAAAGGATTCCAAGCAATTTCGTATAAGTACTTTTCTTGATGCAGGTGCCGTGTATGGCCAAAATGACAAAATCTCGTTGAGTGAATTGCGTTATTCTGCAGGCTTGGGGCTAAGCTGGTATTCCCCATTCGGTCCGCTCAAGCTGGTGCTGGCCAAGCCACTCAATGCCAAGGCAACAGATAGTACAGAAATATTGCAATTCCAGTTTGGATCACAGTTCTAATTTTATGGATACGCTAGGAGAAATCAATTGAATAAGTTGTTGAAAGCTTTACTGGCCACTAGTTTGCTGGCTTTTGCCGTGTATGGCAGCGCTGCCGACCTGAAGATAGGTTATGTGCAAGTAGATAAAATACTTCAGGAAGCGCCTCAAACTGCTGAATCCGGCAAAAAGCTGGAAAAAGAATTCAGCCCGCGTACGCAAGAGTTGGAACGCATGCAGAAGCAGATCAAGGATGGACAAGCAGCGTTGGATAAAGATAGTCTGACGCTGTCGGAAACCGACCGTAAAAACAAGGAACGCGATATTTCGAATCTTAATATAGAGTTCCAGCGCAAGCAGCGTGAACTGCGCGAAGATGTCAATCTGCGCAAGAATGAGGAACTGGGTTTGCTACAGGATCGCATCAACAAGGCGGTGACTAATGTCGCCGAGACTGAAGGCTTCGATCTGGTGGTATACAGCGGTGTAGCTTATGCCAGCAAGAAGATTGATATCACAGACAAGGTATTGAAATCGCTCGGCAAGAAATAAGCGATGGTTGTTCAATGAGTGCTAGCTATTCTCTGGGAGAAATCGCGGCACAATTGGGCGGTGAGGTTGTGGGTAGTGAATCGGTTCAGATTAACCGCGTGGCCTCGCTGGCAAATGCAGAACATGGACAGATCAGTTTTCTGACGAATTCCAAGTATCACGCGTTGTTGACCAAAACCAGGGCTAGTGCCGTCATTGTTGCCTCTGTTGACCGGGACGCAACAACCTTACCCCGTATCGTCACAGATAACCCCTCTGCCTATTTTGCAAGGGTTTCCACCCTGCTTAACCCGGAAACACCGACCGGACTAGGAATACATCCCGGTGCGGTGATAGACGCCTCCAGCGTGATTCCCGCATCAGCCAGCATTGCCGCCGGTAGCGTGATTGGCCGCAATGTTCATATCGGCGAAAATGTCGTTATCGGCGCCGGCTGCGCGATCGGCGACCATGTGGCGATCGGCGACCATTGTCGGCTGTATGCCAATGTCGTGGTTTATGCCGGCTGCGAGTTTGGCCAGCGCTGCATCGTACATTCCGGCGCGGTGATTGGCGCCGACGGGTTTGGCTATGCGCAGGATGGCGGAAAATGGGTAAAGATTCCACAGGTGGGCCGCGTGCTGATTGCGGATGATGTGGAAATCGGCGCCAATACCACCATAGATCGCGGTGCCCTGGACGACACGCTGATCGGGGAGGGCGTCAAGCTGGATAACCTGATCCAGATCGGCCACAACTGCCAGATCGGCGCGCACACCGCCATAGCGGGCTGTGTCGGCATTGCCGGCAGCGCCAAAATCGGCCGCCACTGCCGGATCGGTGGCGCGGCCATGATCCTGGGGCATCTGGAAATTGCCGATGGCGTGACGATTACGCCCGGCAGCATGATTACGCGCTCGCTGGGCAAGGCGGATACCTATACCGCGTTGATGCCATTCCAGCCGCACGACAAGTGGCTTAAAACTGCCGCCAACATCCGGCATCTGGATAAGATGCTGGAGCGCATTGCACAACTTGAGCATGAAATCGAAGCATTGAAAAAGGGAACACTATGAGCAGCATGGACATCCACGAGATACTTGAATATCTCCCGCACCGTTTTCCTTTCCTGCTGCTGGACCGCGTGGTTTCCCTCGAGTTGGGCAAGGAGATTGTCGCCATCAAGAATGTGACGATCAATGAACCGTTTTTCCCCGGCCACTTTCCCTATCACCCGGTCATGCCCGGCGTCCTGATTGTCGAAGCCATGGCCCAGGCTGCCGCCGTGCTTTCTTTCAAGACCACGGGGCTCAAACCCTCCGAAGATACGGTGTACTATTTTGCCGGCATAGACAAGGCGCGCTTCAAAAAGCCGGTGATACCGGGCGACCAACTGGAACTGAAAGTGGCGATAGACCGTATCATTCGCGGCATCGGCAAGTACAAAGGGCAGGCGCTGGTCAATGGCGAGATCGTCGCGGAAGCCGAATTGATGTGCATTCTGAAAACAATCAATTGATCCATTCCAGCGCCATCATTGAGCCCAAGGCCGAGCTTGCGTCCGATGTCGAGGTCGGCCCGTATTCCGTCATCGGCGCCAACGTGCGTATTGACAGCGGAACCCGCATCGGCTCGCATGTGGTGATCCGGGGCACGACCAGCATCGGCCGCAACAACCAGATCTACCCCTTCTGCTCGCTGGGCGAGGCACCGCAGGACAAGAAATACAAGGGGGAGCCGACCGCGCTCGAGATCGGCGACGACAACACTATCCGCGAGTCCTGCACCTTGAACCGCGGCACCGTGCAGGATGTCGGCGTCACCAGAATAGGCAACGACAACTGGATCATGGCCTATGTACATATCGCGCACGACTGCCAGATCGGCAATCACACCATTTTTGCCAATGGCACTACGCTTGGCGGGCATGTGCATGTGGATGACTACGCCATTCTGGGTGGCTTCACCATGGTGCACCAGTTCTGTAAGATCGGTGCGCACATCATTACCGCGGGCGGTTCGGTGCTGTTCAAGGATGTGCCGCCCTACGTGATGGCGGCCGGTTACGATGCCAAGCCGCACGGCATCAATGCCGAAGGCCTGAAACGGCGCGGTTTCTCCGCCGAAACCACGCTGTGGCTCAAGCGCGCCTACAAGACACTGTACAAATCTGGCCTGACCCTGGAAGAAGCCAAACTGCAACTCGCCGAGCAACGCAAGGAATGCGCTGACATCGGCCTACTGCTCGATTTTCTCGAGACCTCCACGCGCGGCATCATTCGTTAAGTTTCTTACCATGCTCACTATCGGTATCGTAGCCGGAGAAGCCTCCGGCGACCTGCTTGGCAGCCATCTCATCAAGTCCCTCAGGAAGCATCGTCCCGATCTACAGTTTGTCGGTGTTGCCGGCCCCAAGATGCAGACGGAAGGGGCCATCTCGCTGTTCCCCATGGAGCAGCTGGCGGTGCGTGGTTTTTTTGAAGTGCTGCGGCATTTGCCCGGTATCCTTCGCTTGCGGCGTCAACTGCTAAGGCACTTCGCGCAGAATCCCCCGGATCTGTTCATCGGCATTGACGCGCCCGACTTCAACCTGGGACTGGAACGCAAACTGAAACGACGCGGCATCAAGACTATCCATTACGTCAGCCCTTCTATCTGGGCCTGGCGTCGCGGCCGCGTCAACAAAATCAAGCATGCCATATCCCACATGCTGGTGCTGTTCCCGCACGAGCTGCCACTGTACCAACAGGCCGGGGTGCCGGTCACTTATGTGGGGCATCCGCTGGCGGACAGCCTGCCGCTGGAGCCGGATCGTGAAGGTGCGCGCAGGGAACTCAAGTTGCCGGCCGACAAGCTCATTATTGCCATGCTGCCGGGTAGCCGCCAGAGCGAGCTGCACTACATGGCTGATCTGTTTGTAAAAACCGCGCAGCATATCCACCAGCAGATCGACAATGTACATTTCCTGGTACCGGTGATCTCGCGTGAAACGCGCTGGATGTTCGAGGAGGTGCTACGCCGCAACGGCGCTGACCAACTGCCCTTGAACATCCTGTTTGGCCACGCTCATCTGGCCATTGAGGCGGCGGACGCGGTGCTGGTCGCCTCCGGCACGGCCACGTTGGAAGCCGCACTGCTCAAACGTCCGATGGTGATTGCCTACCGCATATCGCAGCTGACCTGGCAGATCGTGCGTCGCATGATCTACCTGCCTTATGTCGGGTTGCCCAATATCCTGGCGGGGCGCAAGATCGTGCCTGAATTGCTGCAAAAGGACGCTACACCGGAGAAGCTGGCCGAAACCCTGCTGCAGTTGGTGCATGACAAGCAGGCCACGCAGGAAATCCAGCGCGAATTCAAAGCCATTCATGCACTGTTGCGGCAGAATACCGAAGAAAAAGCCGCCCAGGCCGTACTGAAATATCTCCAGTGAGCTCTGACCAGTTGATTGTGTGCGGAGTGGACGAGGCCGGGCGTGGGCCGCTGGCCGGCGGCGTATACGCGGCCGCGGTAATACTCGACCCGCTGCGGCCGATTGCCGGCCTGGCTGATTCCAAGACGCTGTCCGAGCGCCAGCGCGAAACGCTGGCAACCGCTATCCGGCGCGACGCGCTGGCTTGGGCCATTGCTTCGGCCAGCGTGGAAGAAATTGACCGGATCAACATCCTGCAAGCCAGTCTGCTAGCCATGAAGCGCGCTATAGAGAACTTGCAGTTGATACCTCATCAAGTATTAGTCGATGGCCTGCATTGTCCGAAAATTGCCATTCCGTCCCAGGCAATTGTAAAAGGTGATAGCAAAGTGCAAGCCATTGCCGCTGCTTCCATACTCGCCAAAACTGCGCGAGATGCAGAAATGCGGCGCTTACACGCGATTTATCCCCAATACGATTTTGCCAAACACAAAGGCTACCCGACTGCCAATCATCTACAGTGCCTCGCAGAACATGGCGTTTCGCCGGTACATAGGCGCAGTTACGCGCCGGTGAGGAAAATTCTGTGCGATATGGCGTCGAGATGAATTGAGACTAGCTATCTCGCCTTGAGAGAGGACTTCGGCAGGCTTAATCCCTGCCGGAGAGGCAAGTTAATTGGCGGACAGGCAGTCTTTCATGAATGCTTTGCGTGTGTCGCCTTTAAGCGCTTGCTTGGCAGCGTCTGCATTACAGATTTTCATCTTATCTTGCTGGATGCCAGCATAGAAGCGAGTAATAACGCAATGGCTGCAACGATGATTTTATTCATTTTTGTCTCCATGGTTTAAGGAATCGTTATCGTAGCCTAGGCCAACAGCAAAAATACCGTCGGTTGTTTGTTGAGGTCAGGCAAAGGCAAATTTTTCCACTCAATCACGCGTTTGCTGATAATCAGCTCGTTTTGCAGACTCAAATTGCAAGCCACACACAGCCTGGTTTCTGCATTGCAATTTGCCAGAATGTCTTCCAGCAAATGCTGATTACGATAGGGCGTTTCAATAAAAATCTGTGTCTCATGGTTTTTGCGCGAAATTTGCTCGATTTCCTTGAGTTTCTGCACCCGTTGCGCTTTTTCTATTGGCAAATAGCCCAAGAAGGTAAAACGCTGGCCGTTGAAGCCGGAAGCCATGAGGGCGAGCAATATGGAAGAAGGGCCGACCAATGGCGCAACCCTGATGCCTTTGCGATGCGCCAGTGCGGCTAATTTTGCACCGGGGTCGGCGATGCCCGGGCAACCTGCCTCGGACATCAGTCCAACATCCTGACCTGCCAGCAACGGCGCCAGCAACGCGGGCAGCTCTTTCTCACTGGTATGTTCGTTAAGGCCGAGTAGTGTTAGTTCACGTAGCGGTTTGTTGGTTTTGATAGCGCCCAGGAATCGCCGTGCAGTTTTCTCATTTTCAACGACAAAAATATCCAGTTTTTGCGCAACACTGACGACTGCTGGCGGCAATGCCTTGGCAAGGTTGTCATCGCCAAGAGTGGTGGGGATTAGATATAACGTGCCTTTTTGGGGATTATTTGCGTTCAATATTTCACCTGGACACGGTAACTAAGCGTGGTTTTGCCTTCTGCAGGGATCTCAACATGCCAAACTGCTGTGTTACTGGTGGCTTTTTCACTGGGGTGGCTGGATTTGAGTATTTTCCAATCTGCCGGAATCGGCTCTTGCACCGTGACCGTCACAGGCTCTTTCTTGGCGTTTTTCAGTACGATTTCGTAAGCACTTTCAAAGGCGCTGTTACCTTTTGCCGGGTTGGGCAGCTTTTTGAAGTCGGTCTGTTTTTTGTCTGCGGTCACGTCAAACGCATCGCCCAGTTTCAGGCGTACTGATTCGTTTTTAGGTGTGTGATCTATGCTGTCCTCACCGACAAACTGCGCGTTGCCCGAGTTATCTTTTTTGTATACCCTCATGATGCCTTTAGGCAATGGCAGGCCAAGATGGGTGCTTTCTTTATTATCAAATTCAATGAATACGCCGACTTTCAATTTTTGACCCAGATCGCCGTAGCTGGATTGATAATAGTAATCCGCACCGCGCAACACCAGTTCCTTGCGGGTAGGTACGCCGCTGGCTGAGAGCAGGGCAACTTGCTTGGTTTGGTTTTCGGCAATGGTGGTGGGGCGGTCCAGCGTGTAGAGGTGATATTCCAGTAACGATTCTTCTGCCATCGGGGTGGCGGCTTCTGCTGCCATGGCATCCATACGCATGGTTTTCATGGCTAGTAGGCGTTGCTCGTGAACGCGATTGACGTCGCCAGCCACCAATTGCAGCTTGGCATTGCGGTAGCTGGTACCGCTGGTATTGGTAAGCGTTACCCAGCCGGAGAGGTCAAGCTTATCCTCATTGGCATTCAGCTCTGCCACGTAATCCGCTTTCCAGCCCAGCCCGCCAGTCAGGTAACTGAGTTCTACATTTTGTTCGGCAGCCCCTTTGTTCTGTAGCTGGACAACCAAAGTTGGCCGATCTCGCAAGTTGGCTGGCACATCACTGTAAACAATACGCCCAGGTATGCCAGTCTCAATGCGGTCGCCCATCTTGAGCACCACGCCATTGTTGGCTGACAGCACTTGTGCCTGCTCGGTGGTCTCGGCACCGGT
>JADGRN010000058.1 GCA_017880825.1 Methylophilaceae bacterium
GCGTGCAGTGTGGGAGGGTTAGTGCAGAAGAAATATCTGGGTGCAGTTTTGATATCGCTTTTTTTTGGAGTCGCTGGGTATTTTGCGGCTCCAAAAAAGTCAGATTCTCCCACCATTTCATGCCTGGATTTAAGCAAGGTATGCAGCGTCACCGCGGGCTTGAATATCAGCACAGACCACCCGCCGCAGATCATGCGCCCGTTCAAACTGTTAATCAATGCCTCAGAAATGACGCCGATCGCCGCCAGCTTTGCCATGCAGGGCATGGATATGGGCTTGAATCGTTATCGCTTGATCAAGCAGGAGAATGGCTGGTGGACAGCTGAAGTGACCTTGCCCGTTTGCGTTCAAGGGCGCAGTTCCTGGTTGCTGGAGTTGGAGGTGGAAATGCGCAGTAAACAGCAGCGTTATTATGTGGCTTTTAACAGCCGTTAATTGCCGCTGGCTTTGATCGGCGCAGATATTTTCTGCGTTTCGACTTTTCCATTTTTATCTTTGAATTCCAGGGTAAAGGCTACTTCCCCTCCGGCTTGCAATGGTTTTTTCAAATCAAACAGCATCAGATGAAACCCACCCGGTTCCAGTTTGAAAGGCTTGCCCGCAGGTAATGGTAATGACGGCATCATGCGCATTTTCATGACGCCGTTCTTCATCGCCATTTCGTGAATCTCTACGCTGCCGGTGACATTACTTTGTACTTTGGTGACGGTGATGTCAGCGTTGCTTTTCAGTGTCATATAGGCCGCGCCGACTTTCTGGCCGGGCGCAGTGGCCCTGACCCAGGCATCGCTGATGACGAGTTTGTCAGCGGCATAGGCGCTGCTGATAATTAGGCTAAACAGAGATAGTGAGAGCAGGCTTAATAGTTTCATATGGATTCAGCATTCAGATGAGTCGTCGAGCAGGTCGTCGGGTTGAACCGGCACTGCAATAGTATAGCTTTCGCTGGCCCACTGCCCCAAATCCATCAAGCGGCAGCGCTCCGAGCAAAATGGACGAAACGGGTTGTCCGGGTTGTATTCAATCATGGTCTTGCATTGCGGGCAGGCAACCAGGCGTTTTTTGCCGGGACGATTTAGAGATTGCATAGCGTCAGTTCAAAATTGACATCCACTTCGCACTGACGCGGCTTTTGCACGGAATCCAGGCTATTGAAACGGATATTGATGGCATATTTATTGGCGCTGACTTCGGGGAAGCATGGCAGATTGTCATCTACGGTGATTTTTAGCATTTGTGCGGGTTTCGCGCCGCCCAGCATTTGCTGATAAGCCCCATTTACCGCCACAAGCCCGGCCGTGGCACCACTGCCGCGCAAAATATGCAGAATAATGCGCAGACTCTCATACAGCGGCATGAGGGGCCTCAGCCAGGTTTCCAGATCCTGTTTGCGCCGTTCCTGATCCAGTCCCAGCCAGTAATGGTATGAAGGCACATCGAATTCACAGATGCCGCCGGGAATACCTGCGCGCTGTTTGATGCTCATCAACCATTCGTTGTCGCGTAAGGTCTGTCCCAGTTTAACCGAGCTGGAACGCAGAGTCGTAGCGGTAGTTTCTATTTCTTCGATCACCTCGATGAGCACGTTCTGGGCGATGGCGGGATTGCCACGCAGACCGTTCATGACAATTCTCTGGCGATCCAGTTCTTGCAGCAAATCAGTTTTGAGTTCAGCCCGATCAATAACATCCAGAATCTGGAACAGTGATATCAGTGCAGCATGGTGATTGATTTCGTGCGTGCTTTCCACATTGTGCAGTACTTTGCCGAACAGATCTTCCAGACGTAATAAGGTACGGATGCGCTCGTTGAATGGATAATCGTAACTGGACACGGGTTTTGTTTAGGCTAATCAATTTAGCTTGGAAATATGTTGCGGTGGATTATGAAATTTATTGGCTAACTATGCAAGCCTGCAAGTAATTTTTATGTTTCTCCAAGATTTTTTGACTTAACTCGCTCAGGGTTCCGTTGTTCTCAATAATATCGTCGGCCAACTGATTGCGTTGCGCGCGTGAAATTTGCGCCGCCATGATGGCGCGTACCGCTTGCTCTGTCAGACCGCTGCGCCGCATAGTGCGTTGAATCTGCTGTGCTTCGTCGCAATCAATCACCAGCGTACGATTGACGATAGTGCGATAGCCGTCACCTTCAAACAGCAGCGGGATGGAGAGTATCTGGTAGGCTGAATTTTGGTTGGCAGCTAGCTGAAGCAGCGCAGCCTGCCGGATGGCGGGATGCAGGATTTTTTCCAGCTGCAGGCGGGCGCTGTTGTCGGCAAACACATGCGCGCGCAAAGCGGCCCGGTCCAACGTGCCATCGGGCAACAGGAATTGCCTGCCGAGCGCATTGGCAATGTCCTGCAGGATAGGTTGGCCGGGTGCGGTGAGCTGGTGCGAGATATGGTCAACATCGATTACCGGCACACCCAGCGCCGCGAATAGCTTGGCGGCCTCACTCTTGCCGCTGCCAATGCCCCCAGTCAGACCGACGACAAACATGGGCTAAGCTGCAAGGTAAAAACTTGCCAACTGTTGTCCGCAGAACAGCGCGGCGATGCCGCCCAGTGCCAGGTAAGGGCCAAACGGTATGGGCACGTTACGTCCGCGCCTTGCCAATACGATCAAGCCGATGCCGATGATGGATCCCAGTAGCGAAGACAGTAAAATTACTGCGGGTAAAAGCTGCCAGCCAAACCAGGCACCGATGGCAGCGAGCAGCTTGAAATCGCCATAACCCATGCCTTCCTTGCCGGTCGCCAGTTTGAACAGCCAATAGATCGACCACAAACTGAGGTAGCCTGCCACAGCACCGATCAGTGCTGAGTGCAGGTCGGTGAACCCGCTATTCAGGTTGTACAGCAGCCCCAGCCACAGCAACGGCAGCGTGATGTCGTCGGGCAAAAGCTGGGTATCAAAATCAATGAAGGTCAATGCCACCAGGGCAAACGCAAATGCCCAGGCCGCCAGTGCCGCGGCGGAATAGCCAAAATGCCAGGCAATCAGCCCGGCCAGTGCGCCGGTCAGTCCTTCAATGAGCGGATAACGCTTGCTGATAGGCGTTTTGCAGCCCGCGCACTTGCCGCGCAGCGCCAGGAAGCTTAGTAGCGGTATGTTCTCGATGGCTGTGATTTTGTGTCCGCAGCTCGGACAGGCCGAGCGTGGTGCCACCAGATTATACGGCTCGGCTGGCGGTATTTCCTGCCCTTGTAATTGCTGGCAGTCACGCTGCCAGTTACGCTCCATCATTTTAGGCATACGATGTATCACCACGTTGAGGAAGCTGCCTACCATCAGGCCGAAAGCCACTGATGCGGTGATGAAAATAATGGGCTGCTCGCGCAAAATATCAAGTATGTCAGCAATAAAATCAGGCATAAGAAGGCATCCGGTAAACTTGCTGCATCATCCCATCGTTATATGGTCATGGCAACCTTGCCAGCGCCAATCACTTGGCCCTTGAAATTTTTAAAAAAGTCGCCAGCTTATACACATGGATTGAGTAACTTGCTACAAGTTAATTTGAGGTTAAGGATAAAGTAATGATACAGACTGTTAATCAAAGCGCATGGAATGCGCCTGTCGTTTGCCGTGTTGAGGTCGATTTGCCCGCTTGGCTGGAGCAATTGACTGGTCGCGCCAATTGGGAAGTCTACCAAGAGGAGGAAGACGACAGCTACATCAGTTTTTTGATGAGCCTGGGCCGGCAGAAGGCCGAGGTTACGCTTTATCACAACGGCTATGCGGTGGTCGATGTCGATGGACGCGCTGTGTTTGATGGTTCGCTGACCACCGACACCTGCGAACACGCTCATCGGAGTTATTACAATGCCGAAAGTGGCGAGCCGGTGACGCTGAATTAAGGTTGATTACGGCAATGCCTCAATATGGTCGGGGTGAGAGGATTTGAACCTCCGGCCTCCGCGTCCCGAACGCGGCGCTCTACCAGGCTAAGCTACACCCCGTTAATGTCAAAAGCTGCGGTTAACCGCGAACTTGGCTAATTCTATCAAAGCTTGATGGTAGTTTGAAGCTGGCAGATGGGCGATGGCTGCGCAGCCACTCTCGGCTTCCTTGCCGGCCAGGGCGCGTACATGCTGCAGCGCACCGGTGTCGCGTACTGCCTGCATGACGGCAGCTAACTCATCTAGCCCGCCCTGTTCAATGGCGTGACGAATCGTGGTGTGCTGTTGGCCGTTGCCGTTGCGCATGGCATACAGCAAGGGCAGGGTAGGCTTGCCTTCGGCCAGGTCGTCGCCCAGATTTTTGCCGATTTCTCCGCTGTCGCCACTGAAATCCAGTACGTCATCGATCAGTTGGAACGCGGTACCCAGGCGCATGCCGTATTCCGCCAGGGCATGTTCATCGCGCCCGGAGGCGCTGCACATGATCGCGCCCAGCCGTGTCGCGGCCTCGAACAGCTTGGCCGTTTTATAATGAATGACCTTGAGGTAGGCCTCATCGGTGACATCGGCATCATGCACATTCAGCAATTGCAGTACTTCACCCTCCGCGATGATGTTGGTGGCATCGGCCAGTACTTCCATCACACGCATATTCTGCACCTCCACCATCATCTGGAAGGCGCGCGAATAGATGAAATCGCCAACCAGTACGCTGGCCGGGTTGCCAAATAGCGTGTTGGCGGTAGCTTTGCCGCGACGCATACTGGAACCATCCACCACATCGTCATGCAACAGCGTGGCGGTATGGATGAATTCAACGACTGCGGCCAGCTCGTGATGGTGAGCGGTGATCCGGCCGAATACGCCAGCTGACAACAGTACTAATGCGGGACGCAAGCGCTTGCCGCCGCTGTTGACGATATAATCGGCGACCTGATTAACCAGCACAACTTCGGAATGGAGCGATTTGCGTATAACCGCATCAACTGCGTGCATGTCGTCGGTGATGCAGCTTTGTATGAATTCAAGTGACACGTGAGATTACCTGTAAACGTTAGCGTAATTTTAGCATAGGGAGCCTTGGCTTCTGAGCGCTGTGATATTGCCGAGTATCGGGTTTGCTTTCCGCACGATTTTCCGTATAATGCGCGATTCATTTGAATGCGTGGCGAACGAGGCTTAATCATGTATGCAGTTATCAAGACCGGCGGTAAGCAGTACCGCGTAAGCGCTGGCGATAAGCTCAAGGTTGAAAAGTTGGTGGGCGATGTCGGTAGCGACGTTACCATTGATCAAGTATTAATGCTTGCTGATGGCGATAACGTCACTATTGGCGCTCCAGTAATTGCAGGCGCCAGTGTACAAGCCAAGGTGCTTGCACATGGTCGCGGTGACAAAGTAATGATTTTCAAATTCCGTCGCCGTAAGCACTATCGTAAAACGCAAGGTCATCGCCAGGATTACACCGAAATCCAGATTGGCGATATTGCAAGCAAACCAGTAAAAGCTGCTAAAGCTAAAGCAGCAGAGTAAGGAATAGAACATGGCACACAAAAAAGCAGGTGGGAGTTCCCGCAATGGTCGTGACTCACACTCACAACGACTAGGCGTTAAAGCCTTCGGCGAGCAAGTGGTTTCTGCCGGCAGCATTATCGTGCGTCAGCGTGGCACCAAGATGCATCCGGGTGAAAACGTTGGTATGGGCAAGGATCACACGCTGTTTGCGAAAGTGGATGGCAAGGTAACATTCTCAGTAAAAGGCGCATTGCGTCGCACACTGGTTAACATCGTCCAGGCGTAAACATCAGGCAAATCCAAAAAAGCCCTATCAATCCGATAGGGCTTTTTTGTTTTAAGCACATAAAATTGTTTTTCGAGTGCATTGCTGTGTTACGCGGTGCTCACAGCCGTACCGCTTGCACTATGGTTGTGCTCCGGGCGCCGCGCACTGCATCTCGAAATTCCAGTTTTTGGTATTTACAGGCAATTGAGCGCTAACAATTTGGGTATAGTCATCGAATCATGAAGTTCATCGACGAAGCAACTATTAAGGTCTATGCCGGCGACGGTGGTAACGGCGTCGCCACGTTCCGTCGCGAGAAGTATGAACCGCTTGGCGGACCGAGCGGCGGCGATGGTGGTCGTGGCGGCTCAATTTATGCGATTGCCGATCGCAATATCAATACCTTGGTGGATTATCGTTATACCCGTGTGTTTCGTGGCAAGCGCGGCGAAAATGGCCGTAGTGCGGGGTGCTATGGTGCGCAGGGCGAGGATATGCTGCTGCGTGTGCCAGTTGGCACGGTGATTAGCGACAAGTCCAGCGAACGCATGATTGCGGACTTGGCAGAACATGGGCAAAAAGTGTTGCTGGCCAAGGGCGGTGCGCATGGTCTGGGCAATATCCATTTCAAATCCAGCGTTAACCGCGCGCCGCGTCAATGCACCAAGGGTGAACCGGGCGAAGAATTTGAGTTGTATCTTGAGCTTAAAGTATTGGCCGATGTGGGCTTGCTCGGCATGCCAAATGCCGGTAAGTCCACTTTCATCCGCTCGGTTTCCGCTGCCAAACCCAAAGTGGCGGATTACCCATTTACCACGCTGCACCCCAATCTGGGCGTGGTACGCGTGGATACCAATCGCAGCTTTGTGATTGCCGATGTGCCGGGTCTGATAGAAGGTGCCGCTGAAGGCGCCGGGCTTGGGCACCAGTTTTTGCGGCACCTGTCGCGCACCAGCCTGCTACTGCATCTGGTGGATATCGCACCGTTTGATGAGTCTGTCGATCCGGTGAAAGAAGCGCGCGCCATCGTCGAAGAATTGAGAAAATACGACGAGGAGCTTTATAACAAACCGCGCTGGTTGGTATTAAACAAAGTGGATATGCTTGCTGAGCCACAGCAGCATGTGGATAAATTTGTGCGAGAATTTGGCTGGCAAGGCCGTTATTTTGCCATTTCGGCAATCAACGGCATCGGTTGCCGCGAGCTGACTTATGCCATTATGGAACATCTGGAAACTGCCAAAGCTGAAGCCGAAGCCAATAAACTGGAACCTAAAGACCCACAACAAGACCATGAACTCCCTGCTACTTAATGCTAAATGCCTGGTCGTTAAGGTTGGCTCCAGCCTGGTCACCAATAATGGTCAGGGACTGGATCAGGTGGCGATTGCTGCCTGGGCGGGGCAAATTGTCAAACTGGTCAGGCATGGTCGGCAGGTAGTGCTGGTGTCCAGTGGCGCCGTTGCCGAAGGCATGCAGCGCCTGGGTTGGAATAAGCGCCCAACCGCGGTTAACGAACTGCAAGCCGCCGCCGCTGTTGGCCAAATGGGTTTGGTGCAGATGTATGAATCCTGTTTCAGTCAGCACGGCCTGCGCACCGCGCAGGTATTGCTGACGCATGATGATCTGGCTGACCGCAAGCGCTATCTCAATGCCCGCACGACCTTGCGCACATTGCTGGATTTGAACGTCATTCCCATCATCAACGAGAACGACACCGTGGTCACCGATGAAATCCGTTTTGGTGACAACGATACACTGGCTTCGCTAGTGGCAAACTTGATTGAAGCCGATACGCTGGTGATCCTTACCGATCAGGCGGGTCTTTATTCGGCTGATCCGCGCAAAAACCCACAGGCTAAATTTATACAACATGCAACAGCAGGCGCAGCAGAGTTGGAAAGCATGGCAGGCGGTGTGGGCAGTGCGATAGGCAGCGGCGGCATGCTGACCAAGATACTCGCTGCCAAGCGCGCCGCGCGTAGTGGCGCGCATACCATCATTGCTTCCGGGCGTGAGCATGATGTGCTGCTGCGACTGGCCGCCGGTGAGGTAATAGGTACACATTTACGCTCTGAAAAAATTAAAATGCTGGCTAAAAAGCAATGGCTGGCAGACCATCTACGACTAGGCGGAAGCGTGGTGTTGGATGCTGGCGCAGTGAAAGCATTGCGTGAGGATGGCAAGAGTTTGCTGCCGATAGGGGTGACCGCAGTGGAAGGAAATTTTGAGCGCGGCGACGTAGTGGCTTGTATGGACACTGCCGGGCAAGAGATTGCTCGTGGGTTGGTGAATTACACCGCTGCTGAAACTGCACGCATCATGCGTCGTCCCAGTGCCGAAATTGCAACCATCCTCGGCTATGTGGATGAGCCGGAGCTTATGCACCGAGATAATCTGATTTTGCTCTAGTTATTTGGAGAAGCGTATGTCTAAAAACAAGCCATTAGTTGCCATCATCATGGGCTCTGATAGCGATTGGCCGGTGATGCGCGTAGCAGCCGAGATGCTAGCAGATTTTGGTGTGGAGTATGACGCCCGCGTGGTATCTGCGCATCGCACGCCGGATCTAATG
>JADGRN010000059.1 GCA_017880825.1 Methylophilaceae bacterium
GCAAGAAAGTGGATCGCGACGAAATTCAGCCCGCCTACTACAAACTCAATGGTCATTACAGTTCCTTGCTAATTTGATGGTGGTGAATTTAATAATTACCAGGGTTTGAAATCCATGGTGTTCTTTAAGCCTTCGATCAATAGCGTAATTTCAATCTCGTCGCCCACAGGTGCCTTGGGTTTGAGCGGCCAGGTGAAGCCAAAATCCGAGGCTTTGAGTGAAGTATGCGCCTCCAGACCCATGCGATAGCCGCCCCAGGGGTCGAAGTCAGCCCCCAGAACCTTGAACGGGAAAGACATTTCCTTGGTAACGCCATGCATAGTCAGATTGCCGGTCAGGATACCCTCGTTTGCGCCGGTCGCCTCAACCTTGGTGCTGACAAATTCCATCTGCGCGAAATGGCCGACATCCAGATATTCCTCCTTCTGGATGTGTTCATCGCGCTTGGCGTGGCTGCTGTTGACGCTGAGCATATTGATTCTGGCTTCCACGCTGGAATTGGCCAGATTGCTACGGTCAATCAGCACTTTGCCCTTGATGTCGCTAAAGGTGCCGGAAGTTTTGGATGCTACATGACGAATCGTCCAGTTGGCGAAACTATGCGAATTATCAATGCCGTAAACTTCCTGGTCGGCAAGCGCCGCGGCTGAAAAAGCCAGCAGGCTGATAGCAAGCAAAGTGTTTTTCATTGTCAAACTCCTTTCTTAAAATAAACCCAATACAGCAGCAGACCAATCAAGTCGTGCTTCCGTTCATTTACTCAATGACTCGATGCAGGAACTACAGCAGGCAAATCAAACATCAGCAATTCAGCATCTTCGTCCGCCACCAGATCAATCACCTGCTGTGTGTCAATCGCGGCGGCGTCGCCCGCCATCAGCACCTCGCCATTCAAGGTCAAAGTACCGCGTGCCAGCTGGATATAGGCACTGCGCCCGGGCTGCAGGGTATAGCTCAGATGCACTCCCGCTGTCAGGCAACTGGCATAAAGCGCCACATCCTGATGAATCTTCAGCGAGCCTTCACGCCCATCGTGCGAGGCTACCAGGCACCAGCGGTTGTGCTTGTCCGCAGGCGCAAAATGCTTTTCCTCATAGCCTGGCGTAATGCCATTGCGTTCCGGCAACAGCCAGATCTGCAGCAGATGTGCGGGCTCGCTGTCGGAAGCGTTGACTTCGCTGTGTACGATGCCAGTGCCGGCGGTCATGCGCTGCACGTCACCGGCGCGTATCACCGAGCCATTACCCAGGCTGTCCTTATGGCGTAATGCACCTTGTAGCATATAAGTCACGATTTCCATATCGCGGTGCGGGTGCATGCCAAAGCCTTTGCCGCCGGCAATCACATCCTCGTTAATCACGCGCAACACGGAATAACCCATGTAATCCGGGTCATAATAATGTGCGAACGAAAAGGTATGGTAGCTATCCAGCCAGCCGTGGTTGGCATGGCCGCGTTGTTCCGATTTTCTGAGCTTGATCATCATTGCCTCATTCAATAAGATTGAATACGTTGAAGCATACTAATACTTAGGTGTAGGCTATAAAAGCGAATTATTTTGCTGGGTTTATTCAAATTATATGAACATACGTTTGTCGCTTGATGCCTTGCAGGTGCTGGACGCCATCGCGCGCAAGGGCAGCTTTGCCGCCGCGGCCGAATCGCTGTATCGCGTGCCCTCCGCCATCACCTACACCGTGCGCCAATTGGAACAAGCGCTCGGCGTCAGCCTATTTAGCCGCCATGGCCGCCGCGCCGAACTCACTGCAGCCGGTGAGGAATTGCTGCGCGAAGGACGCCATCTGCTACAGGCTGCGGGCGAACTGGAAGCACGCGTCAAGCGTGTGGCGACCGGCATTGAAACCGAGCTGGCCATCGCCTTTAACGACCTGTTTCGTGTCGAGTCGCTGTACCCGATACTCGAAGCGTTTTACCGTGAATCATTCGGCACCCGTATCCGCCTGCTGCGCGAAGTCTACGGCGGCAGCTGGGATGCGCTCACCACCGGCCGCGCCGATATCTCGCTGGGCGCGCCGGGTGACGCACCTCCCGGCGGCGGCTATGTCACCAAAGTAATGGGCACGCTGGAATTCGTCTTCGCCGTGGCCCCGTCGCATCCACTGGCCGCGCTGCCGCAGCCGCTGCAGAATCAGGACATCATGCAATACCGTTCAATCTCGGCGGCTGATAGCTCGCGCAACCTGCCGCCGCGCACTTCCGGCATCCTCACCGGTCAGGACGTACTCACGGTGCCGGATATGGCCTGCAAGCTGCAGGCGCAGATCAACGGGCTGGGCGTCGGCTACCTGCCCAGGAGCTTGGCCGAACACCATGCTGCACTCGGCGAGCTGGTTATCCTGCAAGTCGCAGAGCCAAAGCCGCAAGCCCAATCCTTTCTGGCCTGGCGCAGCAATGGAGGCAAAGCACAGCAATGGTTCATCAAACAACTTGAACAATTAAGGCTGGAACAACTGATGATGTAATGCCAGAATCGTCTGGTCTACGAACATCAATACCACTTATGCGGAGTAATATCAGTGTTAGATAACAGCAGTGCGCTTTACCTCAGCCAGGAATTACGCACCATCGAACAGGCGGCAACCGCGGCAGGCTTGATGGAGAAAGCCGGGCTGGCAGTTGCCACATTGGCAAAAGAGTTGACGGCAGATAATGCCGACCCGATCCTGGTGCTGGCCGGGCCGGGCAATAACGGCGGTGATGCGCTGGTCGCAGCACGCTATCTCAAGCAATGGTGGCATCGTGTCACCGTGGTACTGGCTGGCGATCCGCAAAAGTTTCCGCCGGATGCCCGCGCGGCCTATGACCAATGGCTGGCTGCCGGCGGCACGGTAGAAGACGAGATCCCGCTTGCCAACTGGGCGCTGGTGCTGGACGGACTGTTCGGCAGCGGCCTGCAGCGTCCGGTTGAAGGGATCTACCGCGAATTCATCGAGCAGATCAATGCTTCACCTGCGCCGGTACTGGCGATTGACATCCCCAGCGGCATTTGCGGCGACACCGGTCGCATGCTCGGCGCAGCCGTGCGTGCCGACCATACGCTGACTTTTCTCGGCCTCAAGCCCGGCCTCTATACACTGGATGGCCCAAGCCACGCAGGTATCATACATTTCTCCGATCTCGGCGTAGCTGCGGGGAGTATCCTCGCGGCACAGGGGCATTTGCTGGAACTGGAACTGCTTAGGCCGCTGCTGCCGTTACGTGCGCTCAACTCGCACAAAGGCAGCTTCGGCAGTGTGGCCGTGATCGGCGGAGCTAACGGCATGACCGGCGCAGCGTTGCTGGCAGCACGCGCTGCATTGTTGAGTGGTGCCGGGCGTGTCTATGCCGCGCTATTGGCAGAGGGCGCACCTGCGGTTGATCTGCAACAGCCGGAGATCATGCTGCGTTCACCGGATAATCTCCGCATATTGCCGCAACTGGATTGTGTCGTGATCGGCCCCGGTTTGGGACAATCGGCAGCGGCCATAGAACTGCTCGAATACTGGCTGGCGCAGGATGTGCCACTGCTGCTCGATGCCGATGCGTTGAATCTGCTATCCATGCATCAGCACCTGAAGCATGCGCTGCAAAACCGCCAGGCCCCCGGCGTGATTACGCCGCATCCGGGCGAAGCCGCCAGATTGCTGGCCTGCGACAATGCAGCCGTGCAGCAAGACCGAATCCATAGTTGCTTACGGCTGGCACAGGAACTGCATGCAATCTGCGTGCTCAAAGGAGCCGGTACTGTCTGCGCTGAAGCAAACGGCCAATGGTATATCAATACCAGTGGCAATCCGGGGCTTGCCAGCGCAGGTACCGGCGATGTGCTGAGCGGCATCATCGGCAGCCTGATCGCGCAAGGGCTGAGGGCCATTGATGCAACCAAGCTCGGGGTATATCTGCATGGCGCTGCGGCAGATGCACTTGTTGCGCAGGGCATAGGACCAGTCGGCCTGACTGCCTCGGAACTGGCACCGGCAGTACGTGATCTGATTAATCAGTACAACAAAGAAAAATAATCATGCACCACATCACACAAAAAATCATACAGGCAGCGGGGCAGGTTATCTTGGGCAAGGAACAGCAAATCCGCCTGGCGCTGGCCTGCATACTGGCGCGCGGCCATCTGCTGATTGAAGACTTGCCGGGCATGGGCAAGACCACATTGGCGCACACGCTGGCACAGGTGCTGGGGCTGGATTTCCGCCGCATCCAGTTCACCAGCGATCTGCTGCCTGCGGATATCCTCGGCGTCTCGGTCTACGACCGCAACAACTCGGTTTTCAAGTTCCACCCGGGGCCGGTGTTCACCAACGTGCTGCTGGCCGACGAAGTCAACCGCGCCACGCCCAAGACCCAAAGCGCGCTGCTGGAAGTGATGGAAGAGGGCCAGGTCACGCTGGAAGGCGAAACCCGCCCACTGCCAAAGCCATTTTTCGTCATCGCCACGCAAAACCCCACGCATCATATCGGCACCTTTCCGCTGCCGGAATCCCAGCTTGACCGCTTCCTCATGCGCATCCAGCTTGGTTATCCGGATGCGGATTCAGAACGCAGCCTGCTCAAAAGCAATGGCGGACGTGGCAGCATAAGCGGCCTGCAAGCCTGTGTGGACGGCCGGCAATTGCTGGAACTGCAGCAGGCGGTGGATGCCATCCATATTTCCGATGCGCTGCTGGATTATTTGCAGGCATTGCTCAACTACACGCGCAATTCTCCGCGTTACACGGCAGGTCTTTCGCCGCGTGCCGGCCTCGCCCTCAAACAATGCGCGCAAGCCTGGGCCATGATGCAAGGCCGCGATTTCGCCCTGCCGGAAGACGTGCAAGCCGTGCTGCCGGGGGTCGCCGGGCATCGCCTGCAAACCGCATCAGGCACGGACATGCATGACGTTGCGGCGGAACTGCTGGCAGCGGTCACCATCCCCTGAGTTTTCAGACGCCAAACGTGGCCTACGCCTTACGACTGCCGGACTGGAAAAATCTGCTGCGCACTGCTCGCCCCAGCAGCGCGCCTGCCAAGCTGGGCCGTCGCTACATCTATATTCTGCCTACGCGCTATGGGCTGATGTATGCGGTGGTGTTGATTGGCATGCTGGTGGGCGCGATCAACTACACGCTGAGCCTGGGCTTTGTGCTGACCTTTCTGCTCGCCGCACTGGGCAACGTCGCCATGCTGCATACCTGGCGCAACCTGGCCAACCTGACCATCACCACTGGCCGCATGGAACCGGTATTCGTCGGTGAAGATGCGCGCTTTGAATTGATTGCCACCGACCATAGCGGCCGCCCGCGCTACGCCATAGCCGCCCATATTGCCGACCAAGCGCCTGCTTATGCCGACATTGCGGCTTTCGGCCAGGTCAAACTGCTGTTAACCCGGCCCGCCAAACGCCGCGGTTGGCAACAGGCTGGCAAAATCACGTTTTTTACCGAGTTCCCCCTGGGCCTGTTTCATGCTTGGTCTTATGTGGAATTGGACTGTCGCTGCCTGGTCTATCCGCACCCCGCCATGCCGGGACTGGCGGTGCCCAGCGCCTCTGCCGAAGGTTCGACGGGCGCAGCGGAATCCACCGGCGGCGATGATGATTTTGCCGGATTGCGCACCTACCAGTTTGGCGATTCATCTCGCCGCGTGGACTGGAAGGCCTCCTCGCGCGAGCAGGGGCTGATGACCAAACAATTTCAGGGGGAAGCCAAGCTGTCGTTGTGGCTGGACTGGCAGCTCACGCCGGGGCACAACGTGGAACAGCGCATCAGCCAGCTGACCAGATGGGTGATAGACGCACACACCGCCAACCACAACTATGGCCTGCGCCTGCCCGGCGTCGAATTGCCACCGGCCAACAACGACGGGCACTACCACGCCTGCCTGGAAGCGCTGGCAATACTGGATACAAAATGATACCTGCCATTCAACGCCCCACCCTGACCGATATACGCTGGCTGCTGGTCTCGCTGGGGCTGGTCATGGCGCTGCATGTGGCGCACCTGGCACTATGGGTATCGGCGGCGATTGTGATGCTCGGCCTGTGGCGCTACGCAATCGCCATCGGCAAGCTGGATTTCCCCAGGCTCATGATTCTGCTGCCGCTCACTGTGCTTGGCGGGCTCGGCATTATGCTGACTTACCACGGCCTGTTCGGACGCGATGCCAGCGTGGCGCTGCTGGTGATCATGCTGAGCCTGAAACTGATGGAAACCAACAGCCGCCGCGATTTCATGCTGCTGACCTTCCTCTCCTATTTCCTCACTACCACGGCGTTCCTGTTCAACCAGTCCGTCGTGGTCGGGCTGGTCATGCTGCTGCCGATTATCTGCCTCACCGCTACCCTGGTGGGAATCAGCCACCCCAACGGCTCGCTGGGCTGGAGGCACCCCCTGCGCTTGTCAGGCATCATGCTGGCGCAGGCCGCACCGGTGATGCTGGCGCTGTTCCTTCTGTTCCCGCGTGTGCCAGGGCCGCTGTGGGGCGTGCCGCAGGATAGCTATCGCGGCATGACCGGGCTTTCTGATTCTATGGAGCCGGGCAATATCAGCCAGCTCAGCTTGTCTGGCGCGATTGCCTTCCGTGCTGAATTCAAGGGGGAAATTCCTAAACTCAGCCAGCTCTATTGGCGCGGGCCGGTGCTGTGGCATTTTGATGGCCGCAGCTGGCGCATGAGTAGCAACAGGCTCAATCTGCCCAGAGAAATGCTGCGCGTGCAAGGTGCCCCCACGCTGTACAGCGTGACGCTGGAGCCGCACAACCGCAACATTCTATTGATGCTGGACATGCCGACCTCGCTGCCGTCGAATGCCCTCCTCACGCGGGATTATCAGGTGCAATCGCGCGAACCGGTGCGCACCCGCATCCGTTACGACGTCAGCTCCAACCTGAATTACACCCTGGCTGCCAGGTTGGATGGCCACGAGCGCGAGCTGGCGCTGCAGACCATAGATGGCGAAAACCCGCGTGCACAGGCATTGGCCGAACAGTGGGTAAGTTCTGGAAAATCACCCGAGCAGATCGTGCAAACGGCGCTGACCATGTTCCGTGAGCAACCATTCAGCTACACGCTGTCACCGCCGCTATTGGGCGCCAACCCGATAGACGATTTTCTGTTCAACACCCGCAGTGGCTTTTGCGAACACTACGCCAGCAGCTTTACCTATCTGATGCGCGCGGCGGGCATTCCCGCCCGTGTGGTGACCGGCTATCAAGGCGGCGAAGTCAATTCTGTGGGCAACTATCTGATCGTGCGCCAATCCGATGCCCACGCCTGGAGCGAGGTCTGGCTGGAGGGACGCGGCTGGACGCGTGTCGACCCCACCGCGGCGGTCTCTCCGCTGCGCATTGAATCCGGCATTGCCGCGGCGCTGCCTGAGAGCAATGCCCTGCCCATCCTTTCGCGTCGGGATTTCCCGCTGCTGCGCAAGCTCTACCTGAGCTGGGATGCGGTCAATAACAACTGGAACCAGTGGGTGCTGGGCTATGATCAGCAGCGGCAACTGGACCTGCTGTCGCGCTTGGCAGGTAACCGGCTGTCCTGGCAGGATTTGACGATCGGCATGATGCTGGCGGTGGGCGTAATCGGGCTGGCGATCGGCTTGGCCATGTTGCGCGGCAAGCAGATCAAAACAGACAAATTGCAGCGGCTTTATGCAAAGTTTCTGAGCAAGCTGGAAAGTGCCGGAATAAAACGCGCGAGCCATGAAGGCCCGCTGGATTTCGGCCAGCGCGCAGCAGCAAGATTGCCGCATAAAGCGCAGGCTATCAGCCAGATTAGCGGCTTGTATGCCGATTTGCGCTACGGCAGCAAAGCCAGCGCGCAAGCACTGGAAAGACTTAGGAATTTAATCAAGGGCTTCAAAGCATCATGACCGATCTGGATCAGATAGACACAAACCATATGCAAATCGCCCTGAAGCTGGCAAACCAGGCCGCGGCTGCGGGCGAAGTGCCGGTAGGCGCGCTGGTGGTCAAGGACGGCGTGATTATCGGCCGTGGCTTTAACGCACCGATTTCACTGCACGACCCCAGCGCCCATGCCGAGATTCAGGCCATGCGCGATGCGGCGCAAACTTTAGGAAATTACCGATTGGTAGGATGTACGCTGTATGTGACGCTGGAACCATGCGCCATGTGCTGTGGCGCTATTCAGCACGCCCGTATTGCCCGGCTGGTTTACGGCGCCAGCGACCCCAAAACCGGCGCTTGCGGTGGCGTGATCAACCTGATGACGGAGCTACGCTTGAACCACCATACTGAAGTTAAT
>JADGRN010000196.1 GCA_017880825.1 Methylophilaceae bacterium
TGTTATCCCGAAACCTAAAACAAACAAAAAAGCCGCATTTAGCGGCCTCTTTATTTTTATAACTTACTGATTAAATTGGTCGGGACGGTGAGATTTGAACTCACGACCCCTTGCACCCCATGCAAGTACGCTACCAGGCTGCGCTACGCCCCGAACCGTTGCTGCGCCCACATTTAACAGTGACTTGCAGCAAGGCGTGCATTATAGCGGAAAAGCCCGGTTTGGATAAACGTAAGCTTAGCAACAAACCAGAAGGGAAGAGTCGGTGACTAAGCTATTGTGCCGCGGCATTGAGCAAAGCCAACAGCTCGCGCAATTCAGTACTTAAAGCTGTTAGGTCAAGTCCGGACACGGGGCTACTGGCTTGAGTAGTGGGAGAGGCCTGAACAGACCTTTCGCCACGCACTGCGTTTTCATCCAGGCGACTACGCGCGCCGCTGATAGTAAACCCCTCTTCATAGAGCAGTTCTCGTATGCGGCGGATTAACAGAACTTCATGGCGCTGGTAGTAACGGCGATTGCCGCGGCGTTTAACGGGTTTGAGCTGAGTGAACTCCTGCTCCCAGTAGCGCAATACATGTGGTTTAACGCCGCACAATTCACTCACTTCACCGATGGTGAAGTAGCGCTTGGCGGGGATAGGCGGTAGCTGGACTTTACCCAGCATAAGCCTCCTCTACCTTACCTTTCAGCTTTTGGCTGGCATGAAATGTGACCACACGACGTGCAGTAATCGGTATCTCTTCGCCAGTCTTGGGGTTGCGGCCAGGGCGCTCAGACTTCTGGCGCAACTCGAAATTGCCGAAGCCTGAAAGTTTAACGCTATCGCCAGTTTCAAGTGCTGTGCGAATCTCTTCAAAAAACGCTTCAACCATATCTTTGGCCTCACGTTTATTTAAGCCAACTTGCTCAAACAGCAAATCAGCCAAATCAGCTTTAGTTAGTGTCATGCAAATCCCTTAACTACGTAGTTCTGCGCCATGTTGACGCTCCATTAAATCCAGCAGTTTTGCCATTGCTGTATCGGCTTCTTGGTCCGTTAAAGTTTTTTGAGTATCTTGCATAAGCACAAGAAATGCAAGGCTTTTTTTGTTTTCTGCGATGCCTTTCCCGCGATAAACGTCAAACAATGCAACCTCACTTATCTGCGGGATTTTGGCATCCCACATGGTATCAAGAAGTGCCTGTACCGGTACTTTTTCATCGACAATCACAGCAAGATCGCGGCGCACTGGCGGGAATTTTGGCACTTCCTGATAATGCGCCAGTGTGCGCTCGAGCAATGCTGCAACATCCAGCTCAAACAGCAGCGTGCTGCGTGGCAATTGGTAGTGCTGTTGCCATCCAGGATGCAGTTTGCCAAGCCAGCCGATGGCTTTTCCTTCCAGCACTATTTGCGCAGACTGGCCGGGATGCAAGGCTGGGTGCTGCGCTTGGACATACTGCGCACAGCCATTGGCAAGCGTATCAACATCGGCCTTGATGTCATAAAAATCGACTTCGCGCGCGGCTTCTGCCCATTGCTCAGGCACAGCATCACCGTAGGCAAGCCCCGAAATACGTGTGGTTTCAGCGTAGCCATCCTGAGTTTTAGCATATGTGGCACCTATCTCGAACAAGCGCACACGCTCCTGCTTGCGATTCAGGTTATACACCAGAGTATCAAGCAAGCCACCCCACATACCTGTGCGCATCACGCTCATATTGCTGGCAATCGGGTTCTTCAATGCAATTGGATTGGGGTTACCCAGCAGATCACGCTCCCAGGACTCGTCTACAAAGCTGTAGTTGACAACCTCCTGATAGCCTCTGCCAGCCAGGGCATCGTGCAGGATGGCGCGATTGAGGCTGGTTTCGGGAGCGGGCAACATGCCTAAATCTGCGTGCGGCGCCGTGGCGGGAATGTTGTCATATCCGTGCAGACGCGCGATTTCTTCGATCAGGTCTTCTTCTATGCTGATGTCGAAGCGGTAGCTGGGCGGAGTCACCTCAAAAATACCCGCAGTTTTTTCATAGCTGAAGCCAAGTTGCTCAAACAGTCTGGCGACTGTCGCCTCGTCCAGATCAATGCCAAGCACCGCAAGCAATCTGGCCAACCTTAGCTTAACCGGCTTGCACTGAGGCAAGCTGTTCAATACTTCAGTCACCGGGCCGGCCTCGCCGCCGCAGATTTGCTGCACCAGCGCCGTTGCACGCTCCAGCGCCAGACGCGTGTTGCCATAATCGACGCCACGCTCGAAGCGGTAGGATGAATCGGTGGAGAAGCCCATGCGGCGAGCCTTGCCGACTATCGCCGCCGGTGCAAAGAAAGCGCTCTCCAGGAAAATATCCGTCGTCGCGTCCGAAACCGCAGTATTGGCGCCGCCCATGATACCTGCTAGCGCCACGGCGCCGCTGTCATCGGCAATCACCAGCATGTCAGCATCCAGTTCAATGATTTGCTGGTTGAGCAGATCCAGTTTTTCGGCATTTTTGGCCATACGTACATGGATATTGCCTTGCAGCTTGGCCGCATCAAACGCATGCAGCGGCTGGCCCAATTCCAGCAAGACATAATTGGTAATATCGACGATGGCGCTGATGCTGC
>JADGRN010000197.1 GCA_017880825.1 Methylophilaceae bacterium
GCCACCGCCACATCCGGCACCGCGCTATCCAGATCAAGCAAGGTATAGGCCATCTCGCCGCGCGATTTGTTGACCATGTTATGGATATTCAGCCCAAGACCGGCCATGGTAGTAGATATCTGGCCCAGCATATTGGGCACGTTGGCATTGGCAATAGCAAGGCGGAAAGCCGATTCGCGTGGCATCTGTACATCAGGGAAATTCACCGAATTGCTGATGTTGCCGTTTTCCAGGAATTCACGCACCTGATCCACCACCATGACCGCACAGTTGTCTTCCGCCTCCTGCGTGGAGGCGCCCAGGTGTGGCAAAGCCACAACACCAGGGTGGGTCTTCATGCGTTCAGTCGGGAAATCACAGATATAAGCGCGCAACTTCTTGCTATCCAGACCATCCAGCACAGCCTGCTCATCAATCACACCTTCGCGCGCAAAGTTGACCAGTACTGCGCCATGCTTCATTAAAGCGATGCGCTCGGCGTTAACCAGATGGCGCGTGGCATCTATCAGTGGCACATGCAAAGTGATGAAATCGCTGTGCCTGAACAGATCATCTACAGTATGTGCGCGCTTGACCTCGGAGGAAAGACGCCAGGCAGCATCCACCGTAATCTCAGGGTCATAGCCCAGCACCTTCATGCCGAGTTTGAGCGCGGTATCTGCCACCATGCCGCCGATAGCGCCAAGGCCTATGATGCCGAGGGTGCGTCCCGGCAGTTCAATACCGGCGAAATGCTTTTTGCCATCTTCGACCACCTTGGACAGTGTGGCATCGTCACCCTGCAATCCGTCAACAAAGCGCATCGCAGGTGCAATGTTGCGCGCCGCCATCAACATGCCGGTCAGCACCAGTTCCTTAACCGCATTGGCATTGGCGCCCGGCGTGTTGAACACGACCACGCCGCGCTTGCTCATCTCGCCAACGGGGATATTGTTGGTACCCGCACCGGCACGGCCGACGCCCTGTACACTGGGTGGAATAAGCATGTCGTGCATCTTGGCCGATCGCACCAGAATGGCGTCAGGTGCGGCGATTTCACCACCGACTTCGTAATGTTCGGGTGGCAGGCGCTTCAGGCCTAGCGCCGAGATTTTGTTAAGGACGAGAATCTGATGCTTGCTCACAACACGCTCCCTTTTTTAGCTGTTTTATGGCTAGTTTAACTAGCTGGCTTTTCCAGAACCATGGCTTTTCTCGAAATCCTTCATGAAATCGACCAGCACCTGCAAGCCCTCGACCGGCATGGCATTGTAGATTGAGGCCCGCATGCCGCCTACCGAACGATGCCCTTTCAACTGTATCAGCCCGCGCGCCTTGGCCTGCTTGAGGAATTCTTCATCCAGAGATTCATCCTTGAGCGTGAACGGAATATTCATGCGTGAACGGTTTTCTCGCGCAGTCGGGCAATGGTAGAAATCCGTGCTATCCAGGTAATCGTAGAGCAGACTGGCTTTGATAATATTGGTCTTCTCCATTGCCACCAGACCGCCCTTGGCCTTGAGCCGCTTGAACACCAGGCCGGCGACATAGATTGCAAAGGTAGGCGGGGTGTTATACATGGATTCATTATCGGCGTGTATCTTGTAGTCATACATACTCGGCGTGCCAGGCAGGGTTTCACCGATCAAGTCATCTCTTACGATAACAATGGTGAGGCCAGCCGGGCCGATATTCTTTTGCGCACCGGCATAAATCAGCGCGTACTTGGACACGTCAATCGGGCGCGACAGAATGTGCGAGGACATATCCGCCACTAGCGGCACATTGCCGGTTTGCGGTGTCCAGAAAATTTCCACGCCGCCTATGGTTTCGTTCGAGGTGTAATGCACGTAAGCCGCATCAGGGTTCAATTTCCACTGATCCTGAGTCGGCGCATAGCTGAAGTTCTTGTCGGCGGAAGTCGCCACGACGTTCACTTCACAGAATTTCTTCGCTTCGCCTATGGCCTTCTTCGACCATTCGCCGGTATTGAGGTAATCCGCGGTCTTTTTGCCACGCAGCAGATTCATCGGGATCATGCCGAACTGGGCCGAAGCGCCACCTTGCAAAAACAGCACTTTGTAATTGGCGGGGATGCCCATCAGCTCGCGCAGATCGGCCTCGGCCTCAGCTGCGATGCCCATGAATTCCTTGCCGCGATGACTCATTTCCATCACCGACATGCCAGAGCCGTGCCAGTCCATCATTTCATCACGTGCCTGCGCCAAGACTTCCTTGGGCAATACTGCCGGACCAGCGGAGAAATTATAAATCTGCGTCATGTTTCACATCCTCTAACAAAAAAATAAGCAAAATTATTCTTCGACGTCGTCGGTCTCAACGACTTTTTCCAGGCCTGAAAGTTTTTCGCCTTCACCCAGATTGATCAGCGTCACCCCCTGGGTGGTGCGTCCCAGCTCACGGATTTCCTTGACACGAGTACGAATCAGCACGCCGCCGGTAGTGATCAGCATGATTTCGTCATCGTCGTTCACCAGCCTGGCGGCAACCACCAGACCGTTGCGTGCGCTGGTTGCAATGGCCTTGACGCCTTGTGTGGCACGGCCTGAGTGCCGGAAGCCAGCCAGCACGGTACGTTTGCC
>JADGRN010000060.1 GCA_017880825.1 Methylophilaceae bacterium
ATCGTTGCCATCCTTCCAGCGGTTTCGGCTCACATAGTATCCATGCACGTCATCTGCAAAGGCCTTCGGCAGAACGCCGTTGATGACCAGATACTGCTGCTTGAGGCCAATGCCGGCAAGTTCTTCATGGGTTCGCGCAACTTCGCGCAAGGTGGCCTGCTGGGCACGAGCCACCAGAATCAGCCGGGTGTGTTTGCCATCGGCGAGCGCATCTACAGCCGTCTTGTATTGCTCACGTTGCTTCTCAAGCCCGGCTAGTGGACCCAGGCATGATGCATCGCCTTTGCCTTCTTCGAGGAAACCGCTCCAGGCCCCGGGCAGTTGCAGTAGGCGGATGGTATGCCCGGTGGGCGCTGTGTCGAAAATGATATGGTCATACTCAGCGGTCAACGCTGAATCAATGAGTAGCGCGGTGAATTCGTCGAATGCGGCGATTTCCGTGGTGCAGGCGCCTGAGAGTTGTTCCTCGATACCTTTGACTATGGCGTCAGGCAACACGCCACGCACCGGGTCGACGATGCGGTCGCGATAGAGCTGGGCCGCAGCCTGCGGGTCGATTTCCAGTGCGGCCAGCCGTGGCACAGTGGGAACTGCAGTAATGTGATTGCCGATAGCAATACCAAACACCTGCCCAACATTAGAGGCGGGGTCAGTACTGACGAGCAGCACGTTTTTCCCTGCATCCGCTAACTGGACTGCCGTGGCACAGGCAATTGAAGTCTTGCCAACCCCACCCTTGCCAGTAAAGAAAAGGTAACGTGGCGGCTGGTCAAGAAATTTCATGTGTGTCATTTCTATTTAGCAGCATTTGCTGCCGCTGCAACATCCCTCTGCTGGTTTGATTTCGGTAACCGGGTGGGCGATGTCAGCCCAACGCGCCAATTCTGTGCGATGTGGATAGCGGCCTGCCAGCGCCACTTCACCATCAACCAGAATCAGCGGCAATGCTTTTTCTCCGGAACGTTCCAGAAAGCCTTTCACGACTTGATTGTTGGCAAACTCCATCGGCTGTTGCGCAAGATTGAAGCGCTCAATCCGTGCGCCATTTTGTTTTGCCCAATCTACATCGGCCGCAAAACTGACCAATTGTTGATCCACATCGACACCGCATACGCCGGTGTTGCAGCACATAGCCGGGTCAAATATCTGTATTGATTTCATGATGACACCTCCTTAAACAATGATGGTGTGGGTTATTGCCTCAATAACCCGCTACCGGACACATGGTTGGAATGAATATGTGTTTCCAGCGAGAATTTCAATTTGCATCCATAGTTTTCCAGCAGCTTCAGATAATCTTCGACGTGCGCTGCGACCGGGTCGATAAAAATCGACTCGCGGCTTTCCTTGTCGGCAAGAGAGTAAGTGTAGATGGAAGATTCCGTATCAAATTGTTGCATGAAAATCATGATTCAATCCCTGAATGATGAATCATAGAAATATATTAACATATAATATTCATTGATAAAATATATAAATCAATATAATATATAAAAATGAAATTAAGTTAAACGAAAGAAAGTCGCAAAACATGAGCACCTCAACCGACATCGACCTTACGGCGTTGCAAGATTCAGCAGCGAATGTTTGCCGCCTGATGAAAGCGATGGCGAATGCAGATCGTTTATTGCTCCTATGCCAAATTTCACAGAGTGAAAAATCGGTAGGCGAGCTAGAGGAATTGACAGGTATCCGCCAACCCACGCTCTCACAGCAGTTGACGATACTGCGCGATGCAGGCCTGGTATCAACCCGTCGTGACGGTAAGAAAATTTATTACAGCATTTCCAGCCAATCAGCGCTGGCGGTGATGCAAGTGCTTTATCAAGAGTTTTGCGGAAATGTTTAGCAAAATTATCAATGAGTAAGAGGAATGAAAGTATGGGTTTGCAAACGACACAACAATCACCAGATTTTGAATGCACGGCACCCAAGCCCGTATTGGGATTTTGCCTGACTGGAAGACGTGCCAGCAGCCTTTATCAGATGGCTTTTAGTCAGCAGGCGGACTAACAGGAAGCCAAATGTATAACTTTCGTTTTCAATTCTGTACGTTACGGTTTGCGGCACTATTACTTGCCGTACTGGCGCTGCCTGTGTCTGCGGCATCGTTGGAAACCGTGCCCGTTAAGCTCGTTACATCAGGAAGCATTTATACGGCTGAGGGTGTGGTGGAATCAGTTAAAACCACGCAGATTGCTGCTGAAATGCAAGGCAGTATCACAGCGCTAACGGTCAAGGCGGGAGATGTCGTCAAGGCAGGGCAAGTGTTGGCGCGTATTGACACGCGTGTGGCAAACCAACAGGTTGCTGGTAGCCAGGCTCAAGCAGCAGCAGCCAATGCGCAATTATCCGCCGCCCGACAAACCTATGAACGCAAGAAACGTTTGTTTGAAAAGCAGTACATCAGCCAAGCTGCGCTGGAACAATCAGAGGCTGAATACAAAACGGCTGAAGCACAGGCGCGTGCGCAACAGGCCGAAATATCCATTGCGAATGTTAGAACCGGCTTGCATACGGTGCTAGCGCCATACGACGGCGTAGTGGCGGAAGTGACCGCTGAATTGGGTGATATGGCATTGCCGGGCAAACCATTGTTGATAGTTTATGACCCGAAAATGATGCGTGTGCTCGCCAGTGTGCCGCAGGATCGCTTGTCACAGCTAGACCCTACTGCGGCTTTGCAGGTCGAAGTTCCCGGTAGCGCTCAATCATCCATCACTATTCCTGTGCAAAACATGACCATCTTGCCCGTGGCTGATGCAGTGAGCCACCAAATGCAGGTTCGAGTGGCGTTGCCAGATAGCCTGAAAGGCACTGCTCCGGGCATGTTTTCCCGGCTCAAGCTGACGATCAAAAATAGCCATGAAACCTCTCGCCTATTCGTGCCGGCATCTTCGGTGATGCGACGTGGAGAGCTTGCGCTGGTGTATGTGGTGATTGGTGGAAAGCCACAATTGCGGCAAGTCAGACTTGGAGAACCGCAAGGAGAACTTATCGAAGCATTGTCTGGCGTAGAGGCTGGTGAACTGGTAGCGCTGCATCCACTTGCTGCTATAGCCATTAGCAAGACCCAGAGACAGGTCTGACAGGCCAGACATGACACAGCACAATAATTCAGAAAAGCCAGGTATCCCGGAAAAATTAGGAATTTCTGGAAGAATTGCCCGACATTTTCAGGAGGCGCAGATTACTCCGTTACTGGCATTGCTGGCGATGTTGTTAGGTCTGTTTGCCGTGCTGGTCACGCCTCGTGAGGAAGAGCCACAGATTGATGTCACTATGGCCAATGTGCTGATTCCATTTCCGGGCGCATTGGTAAAAGATGTAGAGCAGATGGTAGCGGTACCAGCCGAACAAGTGCTGGCACAAATGGCCGGCGTTGAGCATGTAAGCTCTGCCTCGACCGCAGGCATGGCCGTTATTACTGTGCAGTTCAAGGTAGGCGTCCCTCGTACTCAGGCGCTGGTGGAGTTGTACAACACCATTCATGCCAATCAGGATTGGCTACCTAAAAATCTGGGTGTGGGTGAGCCTGTCGTCAAGCCCAAGGGGATTGACGATGTACCTATTCTAACCGCCACCATGTATGCCAAAAATTCACAGCAAGGCGCCTATGATTTAGAGCGTATCGCACACACGCTTGAGGCAGAAATCAAGCATGTACCCGGTACTCGAGAAGTCGTCACACTGGGCGGCCCGGGGCGTGTCATCAATGTGCTGCTTGATCCGGCGCGTATGGCGGCCTCCAACGTCACAGTGGCTGGTCTGCGCGACGTTTTACACAGCGCAAATGCCGGTGCGCCATTGGGGGATACTGTTCAATCAAACCGGGCGATTGCGCTGGAAGCAGGCCGCTACCTTGCCAGCGCACAGGATGTAGCGGATCTGGTGGTGGGCATTCATGCGGGTCACCCGGTGTTTTTGAGAGATGTCGCCAGCGTCCAAGATGGTGCCCCGCCCGCGACAAGATATGTCTGGCACGGTGAAGGCGGGGAAAATGGTGCAGAGTATCCGGCAGTCACCATTGCGGTGACCAAAAAACCGGGGCAGAACGCCGTAGAAGTCTCCAATTCAGTCATCAGGCAGATCGAGCAATTAAAAAATGTATTGATTCCTGCTGATGTTGGACTACAAATCACACGCAATTATGGCGACACCGCCAATGAAAAAGCACAGAAGCTGATTCAGAAGCTGATCTTTGCCACCTTTGCCGTGGTGGTGCTGGTGTTTCTGGCCTTAGGCAGGCGCGAAGCCGCAATTGTGGGTATCGCGGTGATCCTGACCCTGGCGGCCACCTTATTTGCCTCTTGGGCGTGGGGATTCACGCTTAATCGTGTGTCCCTGTTCGCGTTGATTTTTTCTATCGGCATCCTGGTGGATGATGCCATTGTGGTGGTGGAAAACATTCACCGTCACATGCAGATGAAACCTGACACATCCTTAACGGAAATTATTCCACAGGCAGTAGATGAAGTAGGTGGCCCGACGATACTTGCCACATTTACCGTGATAGCCGCGTTGTTACCCATGGCATTTGTCAGCGGATTGATGGGGCCATACATGAGCCCCATCCCTATCAACGCCAGCATGGGCATGCTCATTTCGCTGGCGGTAGCTTTTAGCGTGACGCCGTGGTTATGCCATCGCTGGTTAAAGGCGAAGCATCACGAGAGTGCGCTTGCCGGGCATATCTCAAGAACATTTCAGCGCTTGTTTACCCCATTGCTGGATGCGACGCGCGGCGGACGCAACCGTCTTTTGCTATGGTTGGCAGTGGCTGGATTAATCGTTATTTCACTGGTGTTGCCCGCCACAAAATTGGTGGTAATGAAAATGCTGCCTTTTGATAACAAATCCGAGTTTCAAGTGGTGGTGGACATGCCTGCCGGAACCCCGCTGGAAAAGACTGCCAGCGTATTACACGCAATGACGGCCTATCTCACCACGGTGCCGGAAGTCACAAACTATCAAGCCTACGTTGGGCTTTCTGCGCCCATCAATTTCAACGGTCTGGTGCGCCAATACTATTTGCGCAGTGGTGGCGAGGTGGGCGACATTCAGGTCAATCTGGTAGATAAGCATCATCGCAGCGAACAAAGCCATGCGATTGCCAGCCGTGTTCGTCCGGCCTTGCAAAAAATCGCGGATAACACCGGGGCGAAACTTAAAGTGGTAGAAGTACCCCCAGGCCCACCGGTGCTTTCGCCGATAGTGGCAGAAATCTATGGCCCAGATCAAACCGGGCGTGAACAGATTGCGCATCAAGTTCGTGAGGTGTTTGCCAAAACTGCTGATATTGTAGATGTGGATGAAAGCGCAATCGCAGCAGCGCCCAAACAGGAGTGGGTGGTTGATCGCCGCAAAGCGGCACTGTTAGGCATCTCGCAGGAAGCAATCATCAGCACGTTACGCGCAGGGTTGTCAGGGGAGGATGTGACCTATCTGCACGATGCCAGCAAATATCCCGCTAGTGTGCAGCTGCGCTTGCCGGTTGGTTTGCAAGCCGATGCTGAAGCCTTGCTTGCGCTTTCAGTCAGTGCCTCCAATGGCAAGCTGGTGCCAATACGCGAACTGGTTACCAGACAGGACACGCTGCGTGAACAACCGATTTATCACAAAGATCTGTTGCCGGTGAATTACGTTATTGGCAACTTGGGCGGGCATCTGGATAGCCCGTTGTATGGTTTATTTGCCATGCGCGAATCCATTCTTGGAATTAAAACGCCAAACGGCGGCAAGCTCGATGAGTATTTCATTCGTCAGCCGGAAGAAGCGCAACGGCAATTCGCCCTTAAATGGGATGGCGAATGGCAGGTGACTTACGAGACTTTCCGCGACATGGGTGCGGCTTATGCCGTGGGACTGATACTCATCTACCTGCTGGTGGTGGCGCAGTTCGGGTCTTACCTGACCCCGCTCATTATCATGGCGCCCATCCCGTTGACAATTATTGGAGTGATGCCCGGACATGCCTTATTAGGCGCACAGTTCACGGCCACCTCCATGATAGGCATGATCGCGCTTGCCGGAATTATCGTGCGTAACTCCATTCTGCTGGTGGATTTTATTCAACTGGAAATTGCACAGGGTAAGCCACTTAATGAGGCGGTGATTAACTCTGCCATCGCACGTACGCAGCCGATTCTGCTTACCGCACTGTCGGCCATGCTGGGTGCGCTATTCATTTTAGATGACCCGATTTTTAACGGGCTGGCCATCTCGCTCATCTTCGGTATTCTGGTTTCCACCCTGCTGACCCTGGTGGTGATTCCACTGTTGTATTACACGGCTTACCGCAATAAGCCATCCACTCAATAACGCATATTCATTTGGAGAATTATCATGACTTCATGGCAACTGGTTCGCGTAATCGCAGGCATTTTTATCCTGCTTTCACTGGCGTTGGGCGTGCAAGCCAGCCCGTTATTTGTGAATGCCAACTGGCTTTGGTTTACAGCTTTCGTCGGGGCTAATTTGCTGCAAAGCGGGCTAACCCGCTGGTGCCTGATGGAAACCTTACTACGCAAACTTGGCATGCGCGCCGCTTGATATGCAGGCTACTTCCATAAAGCTATTAGCCTTATTGTTAACGCTCTGTGCCAGCCAAGCTCAAGCTTTTGATTTGCTTGAGGCTTGGCAGAGTGCGCGCACGCAAGACCCGCTATTTGGGGTTGCGCGTGCAGCCGCTGAGGCAGGGCGCACCAAGGGCTTGCAGGCGCAAGCCCTGAAAAGTCCACAGGTGACGGCCAACGCTGGACTGGGTGGTGTAAGCAACGACAACAAAATTACTGATGCCCAATTCTCAGCACCAGGAATGGGTGCGGCAAGTGGTGCCAACTTTCGTACCAAGACTGATGCCGGATTGGATTTAAGTTGGAATGTCCGTGCAGAATACCCGCTTTATGATGCCGCACGGTCCAGTTCTGTCAGCCAGTTAAACAAGCAGGCGCAACTTGCTGAAGTGCAGTTAAGTGCCGATGAGCAGCAACTCATGCTGCGCGTGGTGCAAGCCTACTTTGATACCCTGCTGGCAGAGGATACGTTGGCAACGGTCAAGAGTCAGATGGCGGCAGTGGCTAAGGCACTAGAGATTGCAAAGGCACGGTTTAAGGAGGGCGATGCCGCCATCATAGAAACCCATGAGTCGCAGGCGCGCTATGACATGTTAAGCGCACAAGAATTGGAAGCGAGCTCCAACCTGCAACTTGTCCGTGCAGCGTTATCAGACCTTACGAATAATCAAGACGCGGCATTGGCGCATCTGCCACAGAAGGTTGATCTCCAACGTTATATGGCTGGAGATCTGGAAGCTTGGCTGGATCGCGCGCGCAACAGCAATCACCTTCTGCACATTCAGCAATTGCAACAAGACATTGCGCATGACGAAATAGGCAAGCACCAGGCCAAGTATGCGCCAATACTTAATCTGGTTGCCCAGGCCGGTGGTGAGCGCTTGGATGGCATGGGATCGAACGATGCCAATCTCACCAACCATCAGGCGAGCCTGGGGTTGCAGCTCACCATTCCCTTATTTACCGGTGGTATGCGCGATGCGAAGTATCAAGAAGCGCTTGCGCTGGAAGACAAAGCGCGTAACCAAACCGATGCCGTCCGCCAGCAAGCTGTACGTGATGCACGGTCGGCATGGCTGGGGGTTTCTGTAGGTCAGGGGCAAATCAAGGCGCTGGAGCAGGCTGAACGTTCAGCAGAAGTAAAATTGGATTCCACCCGCCTGGGGCATGAAGTGGGTGACCGCACTACGCTGGATGTCCTCAATTCTGAGCAAGAGCTTTTTAACACGCGGCTCGCGTTATATCGAACTCGTTATCAGGTGCTGCTTGCGTTACTCAACCTTTCGGCGGCAGCAGGCGATTTAAACGAAAAGCGCTTAGATGAAGTTAATCAAGCACTCATAACGGACAAAATTGATAAAGCACTCAATTGATGCTGAAGCGTAAAGAGTGACTGGCCAAACCAGCCTGATAACGTCATCAATATGGACGCACAAACAATCAGTCTCCTGCTGGGCGCGTTTGTAGGCATTCTGCTTTCACTCATCGGCGCTGGCGGTCATGCTGGCGGCCGGAGTTGGCGCCGTGGTAGGGCTCGCATGGG
>JADGRN010000061.1 GCA_017880825.1 Methylophilaceae bacterium
CATGCGCAATGCTGCGGAGCGCGGCCAGACGAGCCTGCAGCCAGACCGGATCGTAGGGATCGGGGCCCGCCACCTGCTCCGTGGCAGGATCCGGGACGATCTCCTGGGCGACCAGATCGAGATAGGACGCGACCAGCGGTTCCAGTCCGTTCATGCGTCGCCCCCCACCTGGCTGTTCGCGCCGATCTGCGCTCATGCTGGTCACAGCCTGTTTTGAATCATGCCGGCGAGGTGCTGGGATCCTTCGCGGTGTATCACCACACAGTCAGTAGGCCTAACGATGAGGAAATCGCCCTGATCGAGGATTGTGCGCAACTGGCTACGCTGGCGATCGAGCATGAGCGTGCCGAGGAAGAATTACGCATTGCCGCCACTGCGTTTGAACTGCAGGAAGGCTTGATGATTACCGATGCCAAACGGGTGATCTTGCGTGTTAATGCGGCGTTCGTTGAGATGATCGGCTACAGCAGCCAGGAATTGGTGGGCAACACAGCAGCTTTGTTTGATTCCGGGCGCCATGACGAGAAATTTTTCCAGAAGATGCGCGAAGCGCTCAAAACCCACAAATACTGGCGCGGCGAAATCTGGAACAAGCATAAAAATGGTGTGATTTTCCCTTGCTGGATGACCATCAGCGTGGTCCCCGGCAGGAAAGGCAAAGCGGCCAGCTATGTAGCTTCGGTGGTGAACATCAGCAAGGACAAAGAGACTGAAGCGGAAATTTATCAACTGGCTTTCTATGATGTGCTGACCGGCTTGCCTAATCGCCGCATACTGCATGACCGGCTGCAGCAGGCAATGGCCACAAGCACGCGCTACAAGAATCATGGCGCAGTGCTGTTTGTGGATCTGGATAATTTCAAGACACTCAACGATACCCATGGGCATGACATCGGTGATTTGATGCTGATAGAAGTTGCGCGGCGTTTACAGGCTTGTGTGCGGGAGGGGGATACCGTGGTACGGCTGGGCGGTGATGAATTTGTGGTGATGCTGGATGGTTTGAGTGAGCAGGCGTCGCAAGCCGCAACCCAGGTTGATCTGGTCGCGGAAAAAATGTTGCAGGCGGTAAGCCGCCCTTATTTCCTGCGTGAACAGGGACACCACATCACGCCAAGTATTGGTATTACCTTGTTCCAGGGCCGCGAACAATCAGTGGATGAATTACTCAAGCGTGCGGATACCGCGATGTATCAAGCCAAGGCCTCAGGCCGCAATTCGCTGCGCTTCTTTGATCCCGCCATGCAAAAGGCGCTGGAGGAAAGA
The DNA here is from genome assembly GCA_017880825.1 of Methylophilaceae bacterium. Lineage (GTDB taxonomy): Bacteria > Pseudomonadota > Gammaproteobacteria > Burkholderiales > Methylophilaceae > JADGRN01. Next base: position 1,267 of record JADGRN010000061.1, read on the forward strand.
ATCCTGCTCGAGTCTGAGCTGCGCATGACATTGCAGAAAAACACTTTTGTTTTGCACTATCAGGTGCAGGTGGATGAGCATTTGAAAATAATCGGTGCGGAAGCTTTGCTACGCTGGCAGCATCCAAGACGCGGGCTGTTGGAACCCAGTCACTTTATCGCGCTGCTAGAAGAGACCGGCTTAATCGTGCCCATTGGGCATTGGGTATTGGAATCCGCCTGTAAACAACTCAAAGCCTGGGAGAAAAATCCGGCTTCCTGTGATTTGCAACTGGCGGTTAACGTAAGTGTGCGTCAGTTCCGCATTAAAAACTTTGTCAATGAAGTGCATAAGGTGCTTAACGACACCGGAGCTAATCCGGCGCGCCTGAAATTCGAACTGACCGAAAGCCTGGTTATTGACGATGTGGTGGATACGGTTGGAAAAATGCAGGCACTGAAAAAGCTCGGCATCAGTTTCACCATTGATGATTTTGGCACGGGCTACTCTTCGCTGGCCTATTTGAAGCGCCTGCCACTGGATCAATTAAAAATAGACAAATCGTTTGTGCGCGATATCATCGTCAACAAAAATGACGCGGTCATTGTGCAAACCATCATCGGCATGGCGATTAGCCTGGGGATGGATACCCTCGCAGAGGGCGTGGAGACGGTCGAGCAACAGAATTTCCTCAGCCTTGCCGGGTGCAGGGCATATCAGGGCTATCTGTATGGTTACCCCGTACCACTGGCCGATTTTGAACAGCAAATCAGCCGTCAGGTAATTTCTGTTTCCAGCTAATTGCCTCTATGGGGCTTTCGCTTAACGTCAATTCCGGCGAGAATGGCGAAGTTTTTTGACTTGAATCAAAATAATGCAAAAACAATCTGGTTATACTTTCGATGAACTTCTTGCCTGTGGTCGCGGTGAATTATTCGGCACGGGCAACGCGCAGCTACCTTTGCCGCCGATGCTGATGTTTGACCGGATAATCTCGATTCGTGAGGGCGATGGCAGGTTTGGCAAAGGTAGTATCGTCGCCGAACTCGATGTCCGGCCAGATTTATGGTTCTTTGATTGTCATTTTCAGGGCGATCCGGTGATGCCCGGCTGCCTGGGAGTGGATGCATTGTGGCAATTGGTCGGTTTTTACCTGGGCTGGATGGGTGGCCCTGGCCATGGACGTGCCTTGGGTGCGGGCGAGGTAAAATTTACCGGGCAGGTCACACCGGATTGCAAAAAAGTAACATACCACATCGATATTAAACGGCTAATCATGCGTAAATTATTTATGGGCATTGCCGATGGGCGTATGGAAGTCGACGGCAAAGTGATCTATACCGTGAGAGACTTGCGCGTGGGTTTGTTTACCAATACCCAGGTCTTGCAGGGAGGCTGATATGCGGCGTGTGGTGATTTCAGGCTTAGGTATCGTATCCAGTCTGGGCAATAACAAGGCAGAGGTGCTGGATAGCCTTCGTGAAGGCCGCTCAGGCATCACATTTCAGCAGGAATATGCTGATATGGGCTTGCGTTCGCACGTGGCAGGCTCCATCAAGAACCTGAACGTGCAGGAACTGATAGACCGCAAACTCATGCGTTTCATGGCCAAAGGCCACGCCTACGCCTGGATTGCCATGCAGGAGGCCATAGCCGACGCTGGTTTGCCGCCGGAGTCAGTGTCCAATATTCGTAGCGGGCTGATAGTGGGCGCGGGCGGCACCTCCACCGAGAGCATGCTGGAAGGCACCGATACCTTGCGTGAAAAAGGCATCCGCCGTGTAGGCCCGTATATGGTGACTAAAACCATGTCGAGTGGGGTGGCGGCCTGCCTGGCCACCGGCGCGCAGATCAAGGGCGTCAACTACGGCATCAGTTCGGCCTGTTCCACCAGTGCACATTGTATTGGTGCTGGCGTGGAGCAAATCCAGATGGGCAAGCAGGATATTGTGTTTGCAGGCGGCGCAGAAGAAGAGCACTGGACCATGGCTTTCCTGTTCGACGCGATGGGTGCGCTGTCCAGCAAATACAACGATGCGCCAGACAAAGCTTCGCGCGCTTATGATGCCAGCCGCGATGGCTTCGTCATCTCCGGTGGCGGCGGTATTGTGGTGCTGGAAGAATACGAACACGCCAAGGCGCGTGGTGCCAAGATTTACGCTGAAGTGGTCGGCTACGGCGCCACTTCAGATGGCTACGACATGGTCGCACCTTCCGGCGAAGGCGCTGTGCGCTGCATGCAGATGGCGCTGCAAGGTGTGGAGGGGGGCATTGATTACATCAATACCCACGGTACCAGCACGCCGGTGGGCGATGTGAAAGAGCTGGAGGCCATTCGCGAGGTGTTTGGTAAAAATGCATATGGCAAGCTGCCGCACATTGCTTCCACCAAGTCCCTGTCTGGCCATGCGCTGGGGGCGGCGGGTGTGAACGAGGTGATTTATACGCTGCTGATGATGGAAAACAATTTCATTGCCGCTTCTGCCAATATAGAAACGCTGGACCCGGCGGCAGAAGGCTTGCCCATCGTGCGCAAGAAAATAGACGATATCAGGATTCAAACTGCACTTTCCAACAGCTTTGGCTTTGGCGGCACCAATGCCACGCTCACCCTTTCCACGCGCGGTTTGTAAGGGTTTTCCATGTTGTTGATGATCGATAACTACGATTCCTTCACCTATAATCTGGTGCAATATCTGGGCGAGCTGGGGCAGGATGTGCGCGTTTACCGCAATGACGAGATTGACCTGGCCAAAATTGCACAACTCAAGCCGCGCCATATCGTTATTTCCCCCGGCCCTTGCACACCGAACGAGGCGGGCATCTCGGTGCCACTGATTCACGAGTTTTCCGGCAAGATTCCCATTCTCGGTGTCTGTCTCGGCCACCAGAGCATAGGCCAGGCATTCGGTGGCCATATTGTTCACGCCAAACAACTGATGCACGGCAAGACTTCGCTGATTCACCACAATAATATGGGCGTGTTCAAGGATTTGCCCAATCCTTTCACCGCGACGCGTTATCACTCGCTGGTGATTGAGCGCGAAACCCTTCCCGATTGTCTGGAAATCACCGCCTGGACTGACGATGGCGAGATCATGGGGGTGCGTCACAAAACCTTGCCTATCGAAGGTGTGCAGTTCCACCCGGAATCCATACTGACCGAGTACGGCCACGAGCTGCTTGACAATTTTCTCAAGGCTTATTGATGGAGCTGTTGTTTAGGGACGCCTTGCAAAGTCTTATTGACCGGAAAGACTTCACGCACGAGCAAATGTTAGCTGTGATGCGTCAGGTGATGAGTGGTGAATTAACGCCGGTACAGATAGCCAGCCTGTTGGTTGGTTTGCGCATGAAGGGCGAAACGGTGGCTGAAATCTCCGCTGCAGCTGAAGTCATGCGTGAGCTGTCCAGCAAAGTCAGCGTCAAGGATGGCGCGCATCTCATCGACACCTGCGGCACCGGCGGCGATGGTATACAGACGTTTAATGTGTCTACTGTCAGTGCTTTTGTCGCCGCGGCGGCTGGCGCCAGAGTAGCCAAGCATGGCGGGCGTTCGGTGTCATCCACCTGTGGCAGCGCCGATGTGCTGGAAGCGCTGGGGATGAACGTGAATCTGACCCCAGCACAGGTCGCCAAATGTGTGGATGAAATCGGCATCGGCTTCATGTTTGCGCCTAACCATCACAGCGCGATGCGGCATGCAGCGCCAGTGCGGTGCGAACTTGGTGTACGCACTTTGTTCAATTTGCTTGGCCCTCTCACCAATCCCGCAGGTGCAAAGCGGCAGGTCATGGGCGTTTTTCACCGCGACCTCACTGGCTTGCTTGCCCGCGTATTGCAACGTCTAGGCAGTGAGCATGTGCTGGTGGTGCATGGTGCGGATGGTATGGATGAAATCTCGTTTGCTGGTGACACCTATGTGGCTGAGCTGAAAGATGGTCAAGTCAAAGAATATGTGTTGAATCCGCAGCAGTTTGGTTTGCCTTTGCATGATGTGCAGAGTATCCGAGTGCAAAATGCTGAACAATCCAGACAAATAGCACTGGCGGTGCTGGCCGGTGAAACAGGCCCGGCGCGCGATATCGTATTGCTCAATGCTGGCGCCGCGATTTATGTTGCGGGTTTAGTGGCGAATCTGACAGCAGGCATAGCATGCGCAAGCCGTGTGATTGATAGTGGTGATGCAAAAAACAAACTGCAACAGCTGATTGTCTTATCTCAGCAGATGAGCTAAATCATGCCTGACATTCTCAATAAAATTCTCAAAACCAAACACGCCGAAGTTGCGGCAGCGATGGCTGCCAAGCCGCTTGCCGAGATGCGTGAAGAGGCCTTCGCTGTGCCGGACCCGCGTGATTTTGCTGGTAGCATTCACGCCAAAATAGTGGCAGACAAACCAGCCGTGATTGCCGAGATTAAAAAAGCCAGCCCGTCAAAAGGGGTGATTCGTGCAGACTTTCGCCCGGCGGATATCGCCAAAAGTTACGAAAAAGGCGGCGCAGCATGTTTATCGGTGTTAACCGATGAACAGTATTTTCAGGGACATGCCAATCATCTTAAAGAAGCGCGCAAGGCCTGCAAGCTGCCCGTGTTGCGTAAGGATTTTATGATTGCGCCGTATCAGGTATACGAGGCCCGTGCGATGGGCGCAGATTGCATTTTACTCATCGTGGCGGCACTGGATTTAGCGCGCATGCGCGAACTGGAGACTATCGCCCATGGCCTTGGTATGGCCGTGCTGGTGGAAGTGCATGATGGCGAAGAGCTGGATTTGGCCTTGCAGCTGGAAACGCCGCTGATAGGCATCAACAATCGTAATTTGCGCAGTTTCGAGGTGACGCTGGATACGACGCTGGGCTTGCTTGAGCACATTCCTGAAGATCGCTGTGTGGTTACGGAATCGGGTATTTTTACCGCTGAGGATGTGGCACTGATGCGGCGTAATCACGTACACGCATTCCTGGTGGGCGAGGCATTCATGCGCCAGCCTGATCCGGGCGCAGAGCTTGCCCGAGTTTTTTCTTTATGAGATTGCTTAAGGATGCATCATGACTTTTGCAGCTTTCCCTAACATTCGTCCGCGGCGTATGCGCCGCGATGAATTCTCACGCCGTTTGATGCGTGAAAACGTGCTGACCACCAATGATCTGATCTATCCGGTGTTCGTGCTGGATGGCGAAAACAGAACAGAAGCCGTGGCTTCCATGCCCGGAGTACAGCGCCAGAGCATTGATGTGTTGCTGAAAACGGCGGAAGAGTGCGTCAAGCTCGGCATCCCAGCCTTGGCGTTGTTCCCGGTGGTGGATCAATCCTGCAAAAGCCTGGATGCCAAGGAAGCGTATAACCCCGATGGTCTGGTGCCGCGCACTGTTAAAGCACTCAAGGCCGCATTTCCTGAGCTGGGGATTATTACCGACATTGCGCTCGACCCTTACACCAGCCATGGCCAGGACGGCCTGATAGACAACACGGGTTATGTGATGAATGATGAGACCGTTGCCGTGCTGGTCAAGCAGGCGTTGTGCCATGCGCAAGCCGGAGCGGATGTGGTGGCGCCTTCGGACATGATGGACGGGCGCATCGGTGCGATTCGCGAGGCGCTTGAGGCCAATGGACATATTCACACGCGAATATTGGCCTATTCCGCCAAGTACGCTTCCAGCTTTTATGGGCCATTCCGTGATGCGGTGGGTTCAGCAGCTAATCTGGGTAGCGCGGATAAAAATACTTATCAAATGGACCCTGCCAATAGCGATGAAGCGCTGCGGGAAGTGGCGCAGGATATGGCAGAAGGTGCGGATATGTTCATGGTGAAGCCCGGCATGCCGTACCTGGATATTATCCGCCGCGTAAAAACCGAGCTTAAAGTTCCAACTTTCGCCTATCAGGTGAGTGGCGAATACGCCATGCTCAAGGCCGCCGTGCAAAATGGCTGGCTGGATGAAAAAGCCTGTGTGATGGAGTCGTTGCTGGCATTTAAGCGCGCCGGGGCTGACGGTGTTTTGACTTATTATGCTCTGGATATTGCCAAGTGGATGCAGGCCGCTAGCTGAGCCGATTGCTCAGCGATTAGGCCACTGATGCTTGCATCAAGGCCAGCAGGCTTTGGGTATCAGCCTTGGCAGAATTACTACCGGTGACCGTGCTTTTGATGGCAGTGCGTATGTCATCCACATCAAACACACTCAGTTTAATCAGTCCGTTTGGCCCTTCCAGTGTAAAGACTGGCACCTTTTTTCGGTCACTGCCTTTTTTGTCACTACTTTTCTTATCATTACCGGTTCGATAAGACTTCTCGTCCATTTCATATGGCACTTGGCTATTCAGCAAAAATATTTCTACGTCTTTCAAGCTGTCAGCAAAAAGGTGGATGTTGGTTTCGGCAATGCGGCCAGCCGTACCATCAAGCACAGCTCCGGTTAAATAAGGGCTGAATTTCTCCAGCATTTGCATGACTACCAAGGCATCTGCGCGAAGCCGCCGCAGATTTTCTGGCTGGTCTTCACTATGGTAGAGATCGTGAAAGAGTTTAACTTCTTCTTCTACTTCGGCATTGGTGGGCAGGCAATTAATATCATTTGCCCCTAGTTGTCGTGCCGCCTTGCGCTTGGCATAGGCGAAGTCGGCAATGCCCTCCTCTGCCATCATGCGAGCTGCATGTTGGGCAATCAGTTGACGCTGCCTGCCGCTGCTGTCTTTTGCCATTTTGGTCTCACAACCCCTAGAACAGTTGGTCGAGTTCTTGTGGACTACCCACCTTGGCAGCGGGTGCCGCTGGCACAGACGGGCTAGTGGGGAAGCCGGGAATAGGTGAGAAGGTTTGCTCTGCCTCCGGTGGAGGATACTCCTGAT
>JADGRN010000198.1 GCA_017880825.1 Methylophilaceae bacterium
CTGGCGCATTTTAGTGGCGTGGCGTTCCATCATGTCAGATTGCCGTTTGTTGATAATATCGACAAGGCCGGTGAGGCTCTGTTGCGCATCGCTGCGGCACAGAAGCATGACGGTGCCCGTGCCATTCTTATAATGACGCTGGTGAGCAAAGAACTGCGCACGATGTTCGAGAATAGTGGTGCGTTATGTCTGGATATTTTTGGTGGTTATTTACAAACTCTGGCGGCCGAGCTTGATACTCAACCTATCCGGGCGACTGGTCTGGGGCGCAAGGTTGCAGCGGTCGATTACCGCAAGCGCATAGATGCGATCAATTTTACGTTTGGACACGATGATGGGATAACAGACAACCTGCAAAGTGCGGAAGTTATCCTGATTGGCGTGTCACGCAGTGGTAAAACCCCAACCAGTTTATATCTCGCCATGCAGTTCGGAATTCGTGCGGCCAATTATCCACTTATCCCGGAAGACCTAGAGCGCATGGCGCTACCAGGCAAACTGGGGAATTACCGCGGCAGGATATTTGGCCTTACTATTGATCCGGAGCGCCTGCATCGCATCCGCAGCGAGCGCCGTCCACACAGTAATTATGCCTCCATCGAAAATTGCCGACATGAATTGCATCTTGCAGAAGAGCTGATGCGGCGTGAAGGCATACGCTGGATGGATACCACTACACGTTCGGTGGAAGAAATTGCCACTACCGTTATGCAGCAGATGAATCTTGATGGGCTGTAAAGGCTTGTCGGAAATCGGCCTATGGCGAAAATTGTAATATCACATTAGATAGAGGAAATGGTATGCAAGCTTACGTAATTCCATTGGAACAGCTCGGTATGCACGATGTTGAGCGAGTTGGAGGCAAGAATGCTTCACTGGGCGAGATGATCAGCAATTTGGCCGCGAGCGATGTGCGGGTGCCTGGCGGCTTCGCCACGACTGCCGAAGCTTATCGCGATTTCCTCTCCAATGAAGGTTTGCAAGCCCGCATCAAGACCGCGCTCGCCACGCTAAACGTAGATGATGTAGTGGCGCTAGCCAAAACCGGCGAGCAGATTCGCCAATGGATTGCAGAAGCACCTTTGCCGGCAAGGCTGGAAGCCGAAATTCGCGAACACTATGCTTTGCTCGCCACCGATGATGATGCCAGCTTCGCGGTGCGCTCTTCGGCCACGGCAGAAGATATGCCGGATGCCTCATTTGCCGGTCAGCAAGAAACCTTCCTCAATATTAGCGGCATAGACAATATCCTGCATGCAATCAGGGAAGTGTTCGCTTCGCTGTATAACGATCGCGCCATTTCCTACCGCGTGCATTCAGGCTATAACGATATCGAGGTGGCACTGTCCGCTGGTGTGCAACGCATGGTGCGCTCCGATTTGGGAGCATCCGGCGTGATGTTTACGCTGGATACTGAATCCGGTTTCCGTGATGTGGTGTTCATTACTGCGTCCTATGGTTTGGGTGAGATGGTGGTACAAGGCGCGGTTAACCCCGATGAATTCTATGTACACAAACCACAACTGGCGGCAGGCTTTCCTGCCATTATCCGTCGCACTTTAGGCTCCAAACAGCAACGCATGGTATTCAATAAAGACCGCTCGGCCGGACGTTCGGTGCGCATCGAGGAAGTCGCTGCTGCCGAACGCGGCCATTTTTCCCTGACCGACGCTGAAGTGCTTGAACTGGCACGCCATGCGGTGGCCATTGAGCAACATTACGGCTGCCCGATGGACATTGAATGGGGCCGCGACGGGATAGACGGCAAACTTTATGTAGTGCAAGCGCGTCCTGAAACGGTCAAATCGAGATCTGAAGGCAACGTCAATGAAAAATACCATCTCAAGAAACGCGGAGAAGTATTGGCTGAAGGCCGTGCGATTGGCCAAAAGATTGGTGTCGGTCCGGCGCGTATCGTCCACAGCTCTGCAGATATGCATCTGGTCAAGGTCGGTGATGTATTGGTCACGGATATGACCGACCCGAATTGGGAGCCAGTCATGAAGAAGGCCTCTGCGATTGTCACAAATCGCGGTGGCCGTACTTGCCACGCCGCCATCATCGCGCGCGAACTGGGCATCCCGGCTATTGTGGGCTGCGGCAATGCTACCGAGTTGCTCACTGAGGACGAGGTAGTCACCGCTTCCTGCGCAGAAGGTGACACCGGCTTCGTCTATCGTGGCGATCTGCCTTACGAAAAGACGGTGCAGGCCAGAACCGAGCTGCCACCGCTACCGGTCAAGCTGATGCTCAACGTTGGGAACCCTTCGCTGGCTTTTGAGTTCGCCCAGTTGCCAGCGGCAGGGGTGGGCCTGGCCCGTCTGGAATTCATTATCAATAATCTGATCGGCATACATCCCAAAGCCATTCTGCGCTTTGACCAGGTACCACAAAGTTTGCACAATGCGGTGGCCACCCGTACCCAAGGTTATGCAGACCCTAAAACGTTCTACATAGAAAAACTGACTGAGGGTGTTGCAACGCTGGCTGCTGCATTCTGGCCGAATAAAGTCATCGTGCGGCTGTCTGACTTCAAGTCGAATGAATACCGCAAACTGATA